>NZ_JAUJTZ010000009.1:0-213517 GCF_030433455.1 Yersinia sp. 22-579
TAGCTCAGTTGGTAGAGCACGACCTTGCCAAGGTCGGGGTCGCGAGTTCGAGTCTCGTTTCCCGCTCCAAATTTTTTCATTCAATTCTGTCTTAATTATCCACAGCCCAGTCACGCGCTGTACCTCATTTAACATACATTGTATTAACTTCTTCAACAGAGTTATCCACAGATTCTGCTGTTTTTGTATTCAGCTCATAATTTAACCGCTGTAATTTCCTGTTTTATAATCATCTGATTTAATTACATATATTTTTATATAAAAACGTTATGCCGATCACTTGTGCTTTTTTTTGCACTTGATTGCCAAGGTGTTTTTATTTTTATACACAGGAAAACTCTGAGTTCATTCATTATAAAAATAGTTGAAAAAACTCTGCTTAATGTCATTCAACATTAGGCAAAAGCAGCATCAGGCATCGCGTGGCAGGCCTTTTTCAATCGCTCTCACCAGCCGTTTTTTCTGCGGCGATTGAACATCCCCAATCAGTGTAGACCGTCTTTTCAATTGTTGTGAGATGGCCCATTCAATATGTTCATCTAACATGGGGTCAATGCCGCGACGTGCTTCCAATGCCAGGACAATATTATCGAGATAGGGCGCATTGCCTAATGCGACCGAGATATTGCGCAACCAGCGCAGGTGCCCAATTCGGCGGATGGCTGAGCCCTCGGTGACCCGTAAAAACTTGTCTTCATTCCAGGCGAATAAATCCAATAGCTGCGGTGTATGCAATACAGCCCGCGGGCTGAAATCTTCTTCATCGGTTAATTGTGAGAAGCGGTTCCACGGACAGATTAGCTGGCAATCATCACAACCATAAATACGATTACCCATCAGTGGTCGAAACTCTTCCGGTATTGCGCCTTCCAACTCTATCGTTAGATAGGAAATACAGCGGCGCGCATCAACGGTATAGGGGGCGACGATAGCCCCTGTCGGACAGGTGGTAATACAAGCAACACAGCGCCCACATTGTTCTTCTTGCGGTTTATCGACCGGCAGCGGCAGATCAATGAGTAACTCACCAAGAAAGAACCAGGACCCAGCATCACGATTCAAAATTAGTGAGTGCTTACCAACCCAACCAATCCCCGCTTTAGCCGCCAGGGAACGTTCCATTATTGGCGCAGAATCGACGAACGGGCGGAAATTGACATCGCCGGCCGCCTGCTCCAGACAATAATTTTGAATCATGTCACCCAATTTTTTCAGGCGTTGGCGTAACAATTTATGATAATCACGGCCTAAGGCATAACGGCTGACATAACCGAGTTCTGCATTCTTTAATGTGCTGGCGAATGCAGCCTTGGCTGGCAGGTAATTCATTCGCACGCTGATCACCCGCAAAGTGCCGGGTAATAGTTCATGGGGGCGCGCGCGCAGCATACCGTGGCGGGCCATCCAGGCCATTTCGCCATGATATTGTTTATCAAGCCAGGCCTGTAATCGCGGTTCTTCTGCTGACAAATCTGTATCGCAGATACCGACTTGCTGGAAACCTAGCGATTGCCCCCATTGCTTGATATGTTGGGCTAACTGATTCAGATCGAGGGGGTGTGCCATGACGGACCATAGTAAGAAACAAATCGGAGCCAGTTTACCACACTCTGTTTTTTCTGCGGACTGGGTGCGCCAGAATGAGGCGATTGCGGCGGCACACTTCTCTCTGACCTTATTTGACCTGATGGTGAGAGCTGGAAATGCCGCATATGAACTGGCGCGAAAGCAATATCCTGCCGCTCGCCACTGGCTGATTTTGTGTGGTCACGGTAATAACGGTGGCGATGGCTACATTGTTGCCAGCCGGGCATTGGCCGCGGGTTTGAATGTTACTCTTATTGCTTGCCCTGGTAATCGGCCTTTACCCGCAGAAGCCCATCAGGCGCAATCTCAGTGGCTGGCTGCCGGCGGTGTGATTAACCAACCTGATATACCCTGGCCACAACATATCGATTTAATTATTGATGGTTTGTTGGGTATTGGCCTTCGAGCCGCACCACAGGGGGTTTATGCTACGCTGATTGACACAGCAAACCGCCATCGTGCAGCAAAATTTGCTCTGGATATTCCGTCTGGGCTGAGTGCTGATAGCGGTGCGGCTCCAGGCTCAGTTATTCGCGCCGATCACACCCTGACTTTTGTCACACTGAAACCCGGTTTACTCACCGGGCAAGCCCGTGATTGGGTGGGGCATTTGCACTGCAATGATTTGGGGTTAACACCATGGTTAAGTGCTCAACCGGTGCAAATTGAGCGGATGACGGCGGACCACCTGCCGCAGTGGCTGAAACCGCGCCGCCCCTGTGCTCATAAAGGCGAGCATGGGCGTTTATTGCTGGTAGGGGGCGATAAAGGATTCGGTGGTGCTATTCGCATGGCAGGAGAGGCCGCTTTGCGCAGTGGTGCCGGGCTGGTGCGAGTACTTACTCACATTGAACATGTCGCGCCGATTCTGGCTGCGCGCCCTGAGTTGATGGTGCAGGAATTAACCGATGAAACCCTCGAACAAAGTATGAATTGGGCTGATGTATTGGTGGTCGGGCCGGGGTTAGGGCAGTCGGATTGGGGCAGGAATGCTCTGAATCTATTGCAACAAAGTGATAAACCAGCATTATGGGACGCAGATGCACTCAACTTGCTGGCATTAAATCCGCTGAAGCGTCAGAATCGGGTGTTGACCCCCCATCCTGGCGAAGCTGCACGTCTGCTCGGTTGCCGCGTCGCTGATATTGAGAGTGACCGCTTACTTTCTGCCCGTAACATCGTTAAACAATATGGTGGTGTGGTGGTCTTGAAAGGGGCTGGTACTCTTATTGCCAGTGAACAAGGCGAGATGGCGATTGCTGATGTCGGTAATGCAGGTATGGCCTCCGGTGGTATGGGGGATATTCTGTCCGGCATTATTGGGAGTTTGATAGCACAAAAGCTGGTGCTGTATGATGCTGCCTGTGCAGGTTGTGTTGTGCATGGCGTTGCCGCAGACACACTGGCTGAAGTTCAAGGCACCCGGGGTTTACTGGCCACAGATTTGCTGTCAGTTATTCCGAAGTACGTTAATCCTGAGTTAGCAAAATAGATATCACAGAATGAAAGAACTCGTTTTACCTCTGCCCGATGAGGCAGCGACCGTTGCATTAGGGGGCGCTTTGGCTCATGCCTTCGAGGGTGCCAGCGTTATTTATCTATTCGGTGACTTAGGTGCCGGAAAAACCACTTTTAGCCGCGGCTTCCTTCAGGCCCTTGGCCATTCAGGGCATGTTAAAAGCCCCACTTATACCTTGGTTGAACCTTACGCCTTAACCCCAAGGCCAGTTTACCATTTTGACCTGTATCGTCTGGCTGACCCCGAGGAGCTGGAGTTTATGGGTATTCGTGATTATTTCGATAAGCAGGCAATTTGTCTGGTGGAGTGGCCTCAGCAAGGCGCTGGGTTCTTGCCTCAGGCTGATGTCGAGCTGCATCTGGCTTATCAGGCCGAAGGGCGAGAGGCTCGTCTGGTGGCTATTTCTGATGTGGGTGCTGATGTGCTGCGCCGTTTAGCTGCTGTGCAAGGATAATTTGATAATGACGCATAGCTTGACGCTACTAAATTGTTTAACGCGAATAAATGGTTTAACGCAAAAAACGCGCTGGAGACGATCATTTACCGCTGTCATGTTGGTTATTGTGGGGCTGTTCACCCTACCTGCTGCATTTGCCGCGAAGTTAACTGATATTAAAGTGAATAACGGGCCGACAGAAAGTCGGGTAACGCTGAGTTTTGATGGGCAGCCAGTTTATGCTTTCTTCTCTTTAAACTCACCCGAGCGGGTGGTGCTTGATGTTCGTCAAAGTGGCAATCTTTCCGGATTACCGCTGGAGTTCAGTGGCCAGAATCTGCTGAAAAGAATCCGCTCCAGTACTCCGAAAGATGCGCAAAGCACCCGTCTGGTACTGGAACTGACACAAAAAGCCAAAACCCGCGCGGTGACTCAGCAGTCAGGTAACAATTACACCGTCGTGATGACTATGTCTGCGGCGGCCAGCGCCCCTGTGCGACAAACTCAGTCTGTTTTAAGCCAGAACAATACGTCACTGAATCAAACCAATACGCCCAGCCCCAATGCTGGCCGTTTAACATCGCAGGCGTCGAACACCAATACCGCCTCACGGGTGACCAGCGTAAACACCAATTCGGTGGCTAAAAATCCGTTTAATAACAAACCAACCGTGGTGGTGAGCAGCGAAAGCGTCACGACGAATACTTCGCGTCCGATTAAAACGTCCAGTGCGTCGAACAGTTCCCGTGTAGTGGTCGCTATTGATGCGGGTCACGGTGGTCAGGATCCCGGCGCTATTGGGCAAAATGGCCTGAAAGAGAAAAATGTCACTATTGCCATTGCTCGTCGACTTGAGGCCCTGCTCAACAGTGACCCGATGTTTAAACCCGTATTGACCCGTAATGGCGACTATTTCATTTCGGTCATGGGCCGTTCCGATGTGGCGCGTAAGCAGGGTGCTAACGTGTTGGTATCTGTTCATGCCGATGCGGCACCTAACCGCAGCGCAACCGGGGCGTCGGTTTGGGTATTGTCGAATCGCCGCGCCAACAGTGAAATGGGTAACTGGCTGGAGCAGCATGAGAAGCAATCTGAACTACTCGGCGGCGCGGGTGATGTACTGGCCAATACCGCTTCTGACCCTTATTTGAGTCAGGCAGTACTTGATCTGCAATTTGGTCACTCACAGCGGGTGGGCTATGACGTTGCCACCAAAGTGCTCAATGAGCTGCAAAGAGTGGGTGATATTCATAAACGTCGGCCGGAACACGCCAGTCTTGGGGTGTTACGTTCACCGGATATTCCGTCATTGTTAGTGGAAACCGGCTTTATCAGTAACAGTACGGAGGAGCGGCTGCTTGGCAGTAGCGCGTATCAGGAGAAAATTGCTCAAGCCATTTATAAAGGTTTGCGCAGTTATTTCCTCGCGCATCCGCTACAAGCCGACCCAAAGGTCGAAAACCGCCCGCTCATTGAAACGGCGGCGGTTGATTCTTCTTCACAACGTTCAGGTGTTAGTCAGCCAGAGCCGGTGGTCAGCAATATAAGCAGTAATGCGCAAGGTGGCAGGGTATCTGCTACCAAGCCGGTAGCAGCGGGTGCCGTGACGAAAAATAGAAGTCAGATTCATAAAGTACAACGTGGCGAAACTTTATCCGGTATTGCCAGTCAATATGGCGTTAGCATGGCTGTGTTACGGCAAAATAATACACTGAAAAATGATGTGGTCTGGGTGGGGCAGCGTTTGAAAATCCCTGCGTCGGGGGTAACAGTCGCGGCCGCCGCGCCAAAAGCAGTGGCTAAAGCGAAACCGAGTAAAAGCCAGCCGGTTAAGCATCAGGTAAAACGCGGTGATACGCTGTCTGCCATTGCAGCCAGATATGGTGTGTCGATGAGTGAGATTGAACGGGCGAATAAGATAAAGTCAGGTAATGTCCAACTTGGGCAAACCCTGACTATTCCACAGTCGTAAGCGAAAGGAACTGCTATGCCAATTCAGATTCTACCACCACAGCTCGCTAACCAAATTGCCGCCGGTGAAGTGGTAGAGCGGCCTGCGTCAGTGGTGAAAGAGTTGGTAGAAAATAGTCTGGATGCGGGTGCCAGCCGGATTGATATTGACATCGAACGTGGTGGCGCGAAACTGATTCGTATCCGTGATAATGGCTGTGGCATTGGTAAAGACGATTTGGCATTAGCACTGGCGCGCCATGCGACCAGTAAAATTAGTTCGCTGGAAGATTTGGAAGCCATCCTCAGTATGGGGTTTCGCGGGGAGGCATTAGCCAGTATTAGTTCAGTCTCACGTCTGATTTTGACCTCGCGCACCGCTGAACAAAATGAAGCCTGGCAGGCTTATGCCGAAGGGCGTGATATGGCCGTGACCATCAAACCTGCGGCTCATCCGGTTGGTAGTACTCTGGAAGTGTTGGATCTGTTTTATAACACGCCCGCTCGCCGCAAATTTATGCGGACTGAGAAAACCGAGTTTGGTCATATTGATGAAGTGGTGCGGCGCATTGCACTGGCGCGCTTTGATGTAGCGATCAATCTCAGCCATAACGGTAAGTTAATGCGCCAATATCGCGCTGCCCCTGATCCTTCCCAGCATGAACGCCGGTTGGCGAGTATCTGTGGCCCGGCATTTTTGCAGCATGCGCTGGCGATTTCCTGGCAGCACGGTGATTTGACCATTCGCGGTTGGGTCGCTGATCCCGCCGTCAGTCGTACACTGAGTGAAATGCAATATTGCTACGTCAATAACCGCATGATGCGCGACCGGCTGATCAATCATGCGATCCGCCAGGCTTATCAAGATTTACTCAAAGACGACCAGCAGCCCGCTTATGTATTGTATCTGGATATTGACCCACATCAGGTCGATGTGAATGTGCATCCGGCTAAGCATGAAGTGCGTTTCCATCAGGCGCGGCTGGTGCATGACTTTATTTATCAAGCGGTCACCACGGTATTACAGCAAACGGCGACCCCGGTGCTGAACATCAATGAAGATGGCGAAGAAATTGAGGCTCCGCGCTGGCAACCAGAAAATCGCGTGGCGGCAGGGGTTAATAAATATGCACAACCGGAGCCGGCGAAAACCGCGCCAGTTGTACGAACGCCGTCTCCTGAGCGAACCGCTACCACAGAGCGCTCAATAGCCCGCGAACGAACCCCAACTTATCACGCGGGCGAACCTTACCAAAAACAGCAAGGTGAGTTATATCGCCAACTGGCGCAGCCAGCCGTAGTGAATAAACCGGCGGTAGTCAGTCAACCTTTGGCCGCGTCAGCTCCAGCAGCGCGTCAGATATCGACTGATGAGCCACTGCATGGCGATAATTACAGTTTTGGCCGGGTATTCACCGTATTTCCGCCTTGCTATGCTCTTATTGAATATAAGCAGGGCATAGCATTACTTGAACTAACGGTTGCAGAGCGTTGGTTAAAACAAGCTCAATTGAATCCGCCTGCGGAAGGGCTACGTCCTCAGCCATTACTGATTCCATTAAAGCTGACATTAGATAAAAATGAGGCTACTGCCTGCCAGCGCCATCAGAAGTTGTTAGCGACCATGGGGATAGAATTGGCCGTTGAGCACACAAGAGCGACTTTACGTGCAGTATCTTTACCATTACGCCAACAAAATTTACAAAAACTGATACCGGAACTGTTAGGCTATCTGTCGCAACATGAAGAGATATCGCCAGATGCTCTCGCCACATGGATTTCTCGCCATCTAGGCAGCGAACATGAGGTATGGAATGTGTCTCAAGCGATACAGTTATTGACGGATGTTGAACGTCTTTGCCCGCAGTTGGTGAAATCACCGCCAGCAGGGCTATTACAACCTATTGATATAAAGGCCGCATTGGCAACCCTGAAACATGAATGATATTGAAAATTTAGACCAGCCACCGGCAATCTTTATTATGGGGCCAACTGCCTCGGGTAAAACAGCGCTCTCCATTGCACTGAGACAGCGGCTACCTGTCGAGCTGGTTAGCGTCGACTCAGCCCTGATTTATCGCGGCATGGATATTGGCACGGCGAAACCCAGTGCCGAGGAACTGGCATTAGCACCACATCGGTTAATTGATATTCGCGATCCCGCAGAATCATACTCTGCCGCCGATTTCCGTAAAGATGCATTAAAAGAGATGGCCGACATTACCGCAGCTGGGCGTATTCCGCTGCTGGTGGGTGGCACGATGTTGTACTTTAAAGCGCTGTTGGATGGGTTATCTCCATTGCCGTCAGCAGACCCGCAAGTGCGTCAGCGTATTGAACAGCAGGCAGCGGAACTGGGTTGGGAGGCTTTACATCAGCAATTGGCTGAGATCGATCCCGTTGCTGCGGCGCGAATTCATCCTAATGATCCCCAACGGCTCTCCAGAGCACTGGAAGTTTTTTTTATTTCAGGTAAAACTCTAACAGAACTGACTAAAATTTCAGGTGAAACTTTACCGTATCGGGTTCACCAATTTGCGATTGCGCCTGTTAGCCGGGAACTGTTGCACCAGCGGATTGAATTACGTTTTCATCAGATGCTGGATGCAGGGTTTGAAACAGAGGCTAGGGCGCTTTTTGACCGTGGTGATTTGCATACGGATATGCCAGCCATTCGTTGTGTGGGATACCGGCAGATGTGGTCTTATCTGTCCGGTGAGATTGATTACGACGAAATGGTTTACCGCGGAATCTGTGCGACACGTCAACTGGCAAAGCGCCAAATGACCTGGTTGCGGGGCTGGGGTTCAGTCCAGTGGCTCGACAGTGATAAGCCGGGAGAGGCTTTAGACTCTGTAATACAGGTTGTTAGTGCATAGGTTGAATGATTGTGTACAATTGATTAGTACTCAACGCGCGGATTTTTTTTACGCAGTTTATTTTCGAGCCGATAGGTTCTTAGTTAATAACAACAAGCAAATAAGGAAAATATAGAATGGCTAAGGGGCAATCTTTGCAAGATCCGTTCCTGAACGCATTGCGTCGTGAACGGGTTCCGGTTTCTATTTATTTAGTGAATGGCATTAAACTGCAGGGCCAAGTTGAGTCTTTTGATCAGTTTGTCATTCTGTTAAAAAACACAGTCAGCCAGATGGTTTATAAGCACGCCATCTCTACTGTAGTGCCTTCTCGCCCGGTTTCGCATCACAGCAATAATCCGAGTGGTAGCACTAATAATTATCATGGTAGTAATCCATCTGCGCCGCAACAGCCGCAGCAGGATAGCGATGACGCTGAATAAAGCGCATTGCTGGTCAACCATGACGGGGAACATAAGCAACGGATTCGGGCTTATGTTCTCCGCACTAGCGGTTTTGATCCGTTTGAGAGGTTGCTCGTTTGTTTGACCGTTATGAAGGCGGTGAGCAGGCCGTACTGGTTCATATCTATTTCTCGCAAGACAAAAACTCAGAGGACCTGCGTGAGTTCGAAGCGCTGGTATCTTCTGCGGGCGTAGAAGCTTTGCAAATTGTGACCGGTAGTCGCAAAGCACCGCACCCTAAGTTTTTTGTGGGCGAGGGAAAGGCAGTAGAAATTGCTGACGCAGTAAAAGCCAGTGGTGCGTCTGTTGTCCTGTTTGATCATGCCCTTTCCGCAGCGCAAGAGCGAAATCTTGAACGTTTGTGTGAGTGCCGGGTTATTGATCGAACTGGCCTAATTTTAGATATTTTTGCCCAACGGGCCCGTACCCATGAAGGTAAATTACAGGTCGAATTAGCGCAATTGCGCCATATTGCGACTCGTTTGGTACGCGGCTGGACGCACCTTGAGCGTCAAAAAGGGGGGATTGGCCTAAGAGGGCCAGGTGAAACCCAGTTGGAGACCGACCGTCGTTTACTACGTGACCGTATCAGCTTGATTTTAAGCCGCTTGGAGCGCGTGGCAAAGCAGCGTGAGCAAGGGCGGCGCGCACGTACTCGCGCAGATATCCCGACAGTGTCTTTGGTGGGATATACCAACGCCGGTAAATCTAGCCTGTTTAACAAAATTACGGCAGCTGATGTCTATGCGGCTGACCAACTATTTGCCACGCTGGATCCCACTTTACGCCGCATTAATGTAGCTGATGTGGGCGATACAGTGTTGGCGGATACGGTAGGCTTTATCCGGCATTTGCCGCACGATCTGGTTGCTGCTTTTAAAGCAACATTACAAGAAACGCGGCAAGCCTCATTACTGCTACACATTATTGACGCAGCTGATCCTCGGGTGGCCGAGAATATGGCCGCAGTCGATTCTGTATTGGCAGAAATAGAAGCGGATGAAATCCCTACATTATTAGTAATGAATAAAATTGATTTGTTGGATGATTTCGTCCCGCGAATTGATCGCAACGAAGAAAATCTGCCAGTCAGAGTTTGGCTTTCAGCCCAAACCGGCGCAGGTATCCCGTTGCTCTTTCAAGCGTTAACGGAGCGTCTTTCAGGTGAGATCGCACACTTTGAACTGCGTTTGCCGCCTCAGGCAGGCCGTTTACGTAGCCGTTTTTACCAGCTTCAGGCAATTGAAAAAGAGTGGATAGACGAGGACGGGAACGTCGGTATGGTGGTAAGAATGCCTATCGTTGATTGGCGTCGTCTCTGTAAACAAGAGCAGGAGTTGGTCAGTTATATTATTAGTGAACCAAGCACGGTTAATTAATGAGTGACTTGACCTTTCTTGTGAGATTAAGAGCCAGCTTCTTTGGCATGTGCTCTTGGCCTGAAGAAAACCAATCATAGAAGAATGGAGCTAAAACATGGCGTGGAATCAGCCCGGTAATAACGGACAGGACCGCGATCCGTGGGGGAGCAGCAATAATAATGGCGGCAACTCTGGCGGAAATAACAATAATAAAGGTGGTCGTGACCAAGGGCCGCCGGATCTGGATGATATCTTCCGGAAACTGAGCAAAAAACTGAGTAGCCTCACCGGTAAAGGTGGCGGCAACGGTAATGGCGGCAATGATAACAATGGTGCGTCAAAAGGCCCTGGTTTCAGTGGTCGTATCGTTGGTATCGCTGTAGTTGCGGTTGTGGTTATCTGGGCGGCAAGTGGTTTCTATACAATTAAAGAAGCTGAGCGTGGTGTTGTGACTCGCTTGGGTAAATTAAGCCACATTGTACAGCCTGGTTTGAACTGGAAACCGACCTTTATTGACGAAGTCACCCCGGTTAACGTCGAATCTGTTCGTGAATTGGCGGCATCTGGTGTCATGTTGACCTCTGATGAAAACGTCGTTCGCATCGAAATGAACGTGCAGTACCGCGTGACTGACCCGGCCGCTTACCTGTTTAGCGTGACTAATCCGGATGACAGTCTGCGTCAGGCAACTGATAGCGCAGTACGTGGTGTTATTGGTAAATACACCATGGACAAAATCCTCACTGAAGGCCGTACTATCGTCCGTAGCGATACTCAGCGTGTACTGGAAGAAACTATTCGTCCATACAACATGGGTATCACTCTGCTGGACGTTAACTTCCAGGCAGCACGTCCGCCGGAAGAAGTTAAAGCGGCATTTGATGATGCGATTGCTGCTCGTGAAAACGAACAACAGTATATTCGTGAAGCAGAAGCTTACACCAACGAAGTCCAACCTCGTGCCAATGGTCAGGCACAGCGTCTGTTAGAAGATGCCCGTGCTTATGCCGCACGTAAAGTGTTGGAAGCGCAGGGTGAAGTTGCCGGTTTTGCGAAGTTGTTGCCTGAGTATAAGGCTGCACCGGAAATTACCCGTGAACGTCTGTACATCGAAACCATGGAGAAAGTCCTCGGTCATACCCGCAAAGTGCTGGCTAATGACAAAGGTAACAGTCTGATGGTGCTGCCGCTGGATCAACTGATGCGTGGCCAAGGTGCAGATAAAGCAGATGGCAGTAAAGACACAAGTCTGATTCGTTTGAATCCGCCTTCCTCTGCTAATAGCAGCCAAGAGTCTGGTGCCAGCAACACAGGTACCAGTTCAAACAGTGGCTCTATCATGGATCAGCGCCGGGCGAATGCTCAGCGTGATACTTCCACTCGCGTAGGGAGAGAATAACCAATGCGTAAGTCTTTTTTACTTATCGTCGTTGTGGTGTTAGTCGCACTCTACGCTTCGCTGTTTGTGGTACAAGAAGGCCAACGTGGGATCGTACTGCGCTTTGGCAAGGTATTACGTGATAGTGATAACAAGCCTCTGGTGTACGCACCTGGCCTGCACTTCAAGATACCGTTTATCGAAACAGTGAAGACGTTGGATGCCCGTATTCAAACCATGGACAACCAGGCCGACCGTTTCGTGACCAACGAGAAGAAAGACCTGATTGTTGACTCATATTTGAAATGGCGTATTAGCGATTTCAGCCGTTACTATCTGGCCACTGGTGGTGGTGATGTTTCTCAGGCTGAAGTGCTGTTGAAACGTAAATTCAGTGACCGCTTGCGTTCTGAGATTGGTCGCCTGAATGTGCGAGATATCGTTACCGACTCACGTGGTCGTCTGACATCTGATGTTCGTGATGCATTGAACACCGGTAGTGTGGGTGATGAGGCTGTTACCACCGAAGCTGATGATGCTATTGCCTCTGCGGCGGCGCGTGTTGAACAGGAAACCCGTGGCAAACAGCCAGCGGTTAACCCGAACAGCATGGCAGCGCTGGGGATTGAGGTTGTTGATGTGCGAATCAAGCAAATCAACTTACCGGCTGAAGTCTCTGACGCTATCTTCCAACGTATGCGTGCTGAACGTGAAGCGGTAGCCCGTCGTCACCGTTCACAAGGTCAGGAAGAAGCAGAGAAGTTGCGTGCAACAGCTGACTATGAAGTGACTCGTACCCTGGCAGAAGCAGAGCGTCAGGCGCGTATTACTCGTGGTGGCGGTGATGCCGAAGCGGCTCGTCTGTTTGCTGATGCATTCAGTAAAGATCCTGACTTCTATGCATTCATTCGTAGCTTGCGTGCATATGAAAACAGCTTCAGCAGCGGCAATGATGTGATGGTTCTGAGTCCGGATAGCGATTTCTTCCGCTATATGAAATCGCCGGATAACTCTAGCAAACGTCCATAACTATTGCTGTGACAAACCGTTTTTGACCGTAACAGTAAGGCCCGTTCACGCGGGCCTTTTCTATTTTGGGCAGTCCTTTCCATTTGATTGAGACAGAAAATGAATTCAACCATTTTATTAGCATTGGGTTTGGTTTTGGTGCTGGAAGGGCTTGGCCCGATGCTTTATCCCAAAGCCTGGCGCAAAATGATTCTGGCAATGACCCAATTACCGGATGCCACTTTACGTCGTTTTGGTGGAGGATTAGTGGTTGCGGGCGTCGTTATCTACTACATGTTGCGTAGCCGCATGGGTGGCTAAATGTAAGCACAAAAATTGTTCAGTTATGTGTTAAAAAGTACTGAAAGCAGCCGAGTGAGATGTTAGAATCCTTTTTTAAGCAACCTGGTGATTTTTGAGATGGGTAAGAACGTCGTCGTACTGGGCACCCAATGGGGTGACGAAGGTAAGGGCAAGGTCGTTGACCTGCTGACTGAACGGGCTAAATATGTTGTGCGCTATCAAGGTGGTCACAACGCTGGCCACACTTTGGTTATCAACGGTGAGAAAACCGTTCTTCATTTAATTCCCTCAGGTATTCTGCGTGAAAACGTAACCAGCATCATCGGCAACGGTGTTGTACTGGCACCTGACGCCTTAATGAAAGAGATGACAGACCTTGAAGCGCGCGGTGTGCCTGTACGTGAGCGACTGTTACTCTCCGAAGCATGCCCATTAATCCTGCCATATCATGTGGCTCTGGATAATGCGCGTGAAAAAGCACGTGGTGCAAAAGCAATCGGTACTACCGGTCGTGGTATCGGCCCTGCCTATGAAGATAAAGTTGCCCGCCGCGGTCTGCGCGTAGGTGATTTGTTCAACAAAGAAACCTTCGCAATCAAGCTGAAAGAAATTGTGGATTACCACAACTTCCAGTTGGTGCACTACTACAAAGAAGAAGCGGTTGACTATCAAAAAGTGCTGGATGAAGTATTGGCTATTGCCGATATTCTGACTGCAATGGTAGTTGATGTTTCCGAATTGCTGGACAGTGCGCGTAAGCGTGGTGATTTCATGATGTTTGAAGGCGCTCAAGGCACCTTGCTGGACATCGACCACGGTACTTATCCGTATGTGACTTCATCGAACACCACAGCGGGTGGCGTTGCGACAGGCTCTGGCCTGGGCCCACGTTATGTTGATTACGTGCTGGGTATCGTGAAAGCCTATTCCACTCGTGTTGGTGCAGGTCCATTCCCGACTGAACTGAACGATGAAACAGGTGAGTTCCTGCGTAAGCAAGGTAACGAATATGGCGCGACCACTGGCCGTAGCCGTCGTACCGGTTGGTTGGATATCGTTGCAGTACGTCGTGCTGTGCAGATCAACTCCTTGTCTGGCTTCTGCATGACCAAACTGGACGTGCTGGATGGTCTGAAAGAAGTGAAACTGTGTGTTGGCTACCGCATGCCAGATGGCCGCGAAGTTGATACCACTCCACTGGCTGCTGAAGGCTGGGAAGGTATTGAGCCAATCTACGAAACCATGCCAGGCTGGTCAGAAGTGACCTTTGGCGTAAAAGAACACAGCAAGTTGCCACAGGCAGCGCTGAACTACATCAAGCGTGTAGAAGAGCTGACAGGTGTTCCGGTTGATATCATCTCTACCGGCCCGGATCGTGAAGAAACCATGATCCTGCGCGACCCATTTGATGCATGATTTATTAGCAAATAGCTAAATAATCAGAATTCAGATGCTAATGAACCGGGCTTATGTCCGGTTCATTGTCTTAGATTCACCAGAAAGTTATCTCCGGTCAGCCATTTTTACATCAAAAAACCCGCCCTTTATCTAAATGATTAGTCGCAAGCTTTGTGGCTGGTTTATCATTCAATCTATAAGTTTCTAAATAGCACTTAGAATCGCACTTATTAACCTATCCAAAACGTGTCATCTTAGATGGGTTTAAGCCGGGTAAACTGATACTCAGGGGTATACGTGCAGTTAACAAGTTTTACTGATTATGGTTTGCGGGCGCTTACTTATATGGCCTCGCTGCCTGAAGGCCAAATGACCAGCATTTCTCAGGTGACCGAGGTCTATGGCGTGTCTCGCAATCATATGGTTAAAATAATCAATCAGTTGAGTCGTGTCGGGTTGGTAACCGCTGTACGGGGGAAGAATGGCGGCATACGGTTAGGTAAACCGGCTGACCAAATTCGAATTGGTGACGTTGTGCGCCAGTTAGAACCACTTTCTCTGGTCAATTGCAGTAGTGATTTTTGCCATATAACCCCCGCTTGCCGCTTGAAACAAGTGCTTAATCAGGCGGTACAAAGTTTCCTTAACGAGCTGGATAACTATACTTTAGCCGATATGGTTCAAGATAATACCCCGCTCTACAAGCTATTACTTGTTGAGTAATTCTTATAATAAAACACGTATAGCAAGCTGCTGCTGACAACGGAGGAACCGCAATGTCACAAGATCCATTCTTGGAGCGAGAAGCAGAAAAATATGAGTCACCAATCCCTAGCCGGGAGTTCATTTTGGCTCATCTCGCGAAACGCGAAACACCTGCCAGCCGTGAAGAACTGGCAAATGAACTTAATTTGTCGGGTGAAGAACAGCTAGAGGCGCTGCGTCGCCGCCTGCGCGCGATGGAGCGTGATGGGCAATTGGTCTTTACCCGTCGTCAGTGCTACGCCTTACCGGAGCGCCTAGACTTATTGCGCGGGACTGTTATTGGTCATCGTGATGGCTTTGGTTTCTTACGGGTTGAAGGCAGTAAAGACGACCTGTACCTCTCAGCCGAGCAAATGAAAACCGCGATTCATGGCGATGTGGTATTGGCCCAACCTGTTGGTGCTGACCGCAAAGGTCGTCGTGAAGCGCGTATCGTGCGCGTGTTAGTACCGAAAACCAGCCAGATTGTCGGGCGTTATTTTACTGATGCGGGTACGGGTTTTGTGGTGCCGGATGATGGCCG
This sequence comes from Yersinia sp. 22-579, assembly GCF_030433455.1. Taxonomy (NCBI): domain Bacteria; kingdom Pseudomonadati; phylum Pseudomonadota; class Gammaproteobacteria; order Enterobacterales; family Yersiniaceae; genus Yersinia; species Yersinia sp. 22-579. Next base: position 15,551 of record NZ_JAUJTZ010000009.1, read on the forward strand.
CTTGAGTTTTGATATTCTGATCCCACCAGATGCCATCAATGGCGCGCGGATGGGGTATATGGTGGTGGTCGAGTTGACCCAGCGCCCGACCCGCCGTACTAAAGCTGTGGGTAAGATTGTTGAAGTGCTCGGTGAGAACATGGGTACCAGCATGGCGGTAGATATTGCGCTGCGCACTCATGAGATCCCACATACCTGGCCGCCACAAGTTGAAAAACAAGTTGCTGACCTGAAAGAGCAAGTGCCGGAAGAAGCAAAAAAAGGGCGAGTGGATTTACGCAATCTACCCTTAGTGACTATTGATGGTGAAGATGCCCGCGACTTTGATGATGCGGTTTACTGCGAGAAAAAACGCGGTGGCGGCTGGCGCTTGTGGGTGGCGATTGCTGATGTCAGTTATTATGTGCGACCGCGCACTGCACTGGATGATGAAGCTCGCAGCCGTGGTAACTCGGTTTACTTCCCGTCACAAGTTGTCCCGATGCTGCCGGAAGTGCTGTCAAACGGCCTTTGCTCCCTGAATCCGCAGGTAGACCGCCTGTGTATGGTGTGTGAGATGACCATCTCCGCACAGGGCAAGCTGTCGTCGTATAAGTTCTACGAAGCGGTGATGAGCTCGCACGCGCGTCTGACCTACACCAAAGTATGGCGAATCATTGATGGTGAAGAATCACTGCGCGAGCAATATAAGCCGCTGGTGCCACATCTGTTAGAACTGCATACCATGTACAAGGCGCTGGATCAGGCTCGTGCTGAGCGTGGTGGTATTGCATTCGAGACCGAAGAAGCCAAGTTTATCTTTAACGCTGAACGGCGTATCGAGCGTATTGAGTCGACGGTGCGTAATGACGCGCATAAGTTGATTGAAGAGTGCATGATTCTGGCGAATATCGCCGCCGCGCGGTTTGTGGAAAAACATAACGAACCGGCGCTGTTCCGGGTGCATGACCGCCCAAGTGATGACCATATTTCAGCGCTGCGTAGTGTGCTCAGTGAGCTGGGTCTGACACTGGGTGGTGGTTTGAAACCAGAGCCAAAAGATTATGCAGTGCTGATGGATGAAGTTGCGGATCGTCCGGATCATGAAATGCTGCAAACCATGTTGCTGCGTTCGATGAAACAGGCGATTTACGATCCGGAAAACCGTGGTCACTTTGGTTTGGCGTTGGCGTCTTATGGCCACTTTACCTCACCCATTCGCCGTTACCCCGATTTGGCCATGCACCGGGCTATCAAGTACCAGCTTGCCAAAGAGCACGGCAATGTGAAAGAGCGCTGGACACCAACCGGTGGCTGGCACAGTGAGTACGAAGATATGCTGCAATTGGGCGAACATTGCTCAATGACTGAACGCCGTGCTGATGAAGCGACTCGTAATGTCGCAGATTGGCTGAAGTGTGATTTTATGCAGGATCAGGTGGGGAAAGTCTTCACCGGGATTATTGCCAGCGTCACCGGCTTTGGTTTCTTCGTCCGCCTGGATGATTTGTTTATTGATGGTTTGGTACATGTCTCCAGTTTGGATAATGACTACTATCGTTACGATAACATTGGTCAGCGTTTGATCGGTGAATCCTCAGGTCAGGTTTACCGGTTGGGTGATACCGTGGAAATCCGGGTTGAGGCGGTACACATGGATGAGCGCAAAATTGATTTTGCTCTGGTCTCCAGTACCCGTAAACCGCGCGGTGAAGGCAAAACGGCGCGTGATAAAGCCAAGAAAGCCGATGGTCAGCGCACTATGCGCGATACCTCCACTGGCCGTGGCGGTCGTGGTAGTTCATCGAGCTCATCGAGTTCATCACGTCGTGATAGCGCGCCAGCAGGAAGTGGGCAGAAACGCCCTCGTCGTGCTAAAAAACCGGCAAACTTTGAGCCAGATAGTGCTTTCCGTCCGGCAGATGCCGCCGCTAAGTTAGATGACAAAGCGTTGGCCGAGAAAAAGGCCAAAGCTAAAGCGAAAAGAGCATCCGCCAAGACCAAGAAAATTGCTGCTGCCACCAAGGCCAAGCGCGCGAAGAAAAAAACCAGCAGTGACCAATAATGGCCTGTTGATTGTCGGGCGGCCCTGGTCGCCCGCATTCATTTATATTTAATCATTTATAAAAGAGCATCATGAGCGAAATTATTTACGGCATTCACTCCGTTAAAGCCTTGTTAGACAATGATCCACAACGTTTTCTGGAAGTTTTTATTCTGAAAGGTCGTGACGATCGTCGCCTACAGCCCTTGATTGCCGAACTGGAAGCAGCCGGTTTGGTGATTCAGGTTGCCAGCCGCCAGTGGCTGGATTCACAGGTTGAAGGTGGTGTCCATCAGGGTATCGTGGCGCGAGTCCGTGAAGGGCGTCAGTATCAGGAAAATGACTTGCCAGCATTGCTGGAAAGTGTAGAAACCCCCTTCCTGTTGGTGCTCGATGGCGTTACTGATCCCCATAATCTGGGCGCATGCTTGCGCAGTGCAGATGCTGCGGGTGTCCATGCGGTTATCGTGCCACGGGATCGCTCGGCGCAGCTGAATGCCATCGCCAAGAAGGTCGCTAGTGGTGCTGCTGAAAACGTACCATTGATTAAAGTCACTAATCTGGCGCGCACGCTGCGAGTGTTACAAGAGCACAATGTCTGGATTGTCGGGACTGCCGGTGAAGCAGACCATACATTGTATCAAAGCAAAATGACCGGCCCGATGGCATTAGTGATGGGAGCTGAGGGCGAAGGTATGCGCCGTTTGACCCGCGAACACTGTGATGAACTGATCAGCATTCCGATGGCAGGGAGTGTTTCTTCACTCAATGTGTCGGTTGCTACCGGTGTGTGTTTGTTTGAAGCGGTACGTCAGCGAGCGCTAAAAATTTAATATTGAAGTTAATGACAAAGTGCCTGTATCGGTGAAAACAGGCAGATCGTAAAGACGCCACACTTTTTTTGTTAAAACAAGCCTTCCCTGGGGGCTCGAGCCGCGCCATCCGTGGCGCGGACGCTTTACTCTTCTCCCTGTCCTCACCTTGCAAGATCGAGTCGTTGGAGTTTGTCAGCAGTCTGAAGCCAACATTTCCGGATGTTGGCTTTTTGTTTTTTATTTTTCACACAGAGAATTTCGCATCACTATCAGCGATATAGAGTGGATTAATCGCTGTTTGTGATGTGCCTGTCAGCAAAAACCCCCGCCTGCACCATACTTAACCCTGATTTATGAATGCCGATTTCGCAATAAGTACCGAAATGGAGGAAGGTATGGAGTGGCAGACTCATTTGGTTTTCAACCAGCCAGAGCCGTTATCTAACAGTAATTTATATCTGTCGGATATGGCCTTGCGGGAAGCAGTGATACGGGAACATGCTGGCTGGGATGGAGAGGATCTTGCTCGGATTGGACTTCAACTTGGCTCACAGGAGTCACTCGAATTAGGGCGGCTGGCAAACGCCAATCCGCCAGAATTATTGCGCTATGATGCCGCTGGCCAGAGATTGGATCAGGTGCGATTCCATCCTGCCTGGTATGTGTTAATGCAAGAGTTGGTTAATCACCGAGTGCATAATTTACCTTGGCAGGAAGATGCGCGGATAGGCTCTTTTGTTGCCAGAGCGGCGCGTTTCATCCTGCATGCTCAGGTAGAAGCGGGGACATTATGCCCAATAACCATGACGTTTGGTGCCATTCCGCTGTTGCAACAAACACTTCCACCGCTATTCCAAAGCTGGATACCAGCACTGCTTTCAGATCGTTATGACTCGCATCAAATCGTCGGTAGCCAGAAACGTGGTTTATTGATTGGCATGGGTATGACCGAAAAACAGGGCGGTTCCGATGTGTTAAGTAACTCCACCAGAGCAGAGCCGCTGCAGGCTCGCGGCAATGGTGAGGCTTATCGTCTGGTCGGGCACAAATGGTTTTTCTCGGTACCACAAAGTGACGCGCACCTGGTGTTGGCCCAAGCCGAAGGGGGGCTATCTTGTTTTTTCCTGCCTAAAATATTGCCAGACGGCACCTATAACGCCATTCGCTTAGAGCGCTTGAAAGAGAAGCTCGGCAATCGTTCTAATGCCAGCAGTGAAGTTGAATTTGATAATGCGACCGCGTGGTTATTGGGCGATGAAGGTGACGGCATTCGCCAAATTCTGAAAATGGGTGGATATACTCGTTTTGATTGCGCGCTCGGTAGTCATGGCCTGATGAGAAGAGCCTTCTCCGTCGCGCTGTACCATGCCTGGCAGCGGCAAGCCTTTGGTAAAGCACTCGTTGACCAGCCTTTGATGCGGCAAGTCTTAAGCCGTATGGCATTGCGTTTAGAAGGCCATACCGCGTTATTGATGCGTCTGGCCAGTGCATGGGAAAAAACCGGCGAGGTTCATGAGCAGGTATTCAGTCGGCTGCTGACGCCAGCGGCAAAATATCGTGTCTGTGGGCTGGGCAGCGGGTTTGTCGCCGAGGCGATGGAAGTTCTTGGCGGGATTGGTTATTGCGAACAAAGTGAGCTGCCGCGGATTTACCGTGAAATGCCGGTCAACAGCATTTGGGAAGGCTCCGGCAATATTATGTGCCTTGATGTGCTACGAACCTTTCGCAAACTCCCCTCTGCGATAGAAATGCTTCAGCAAGAGTTTTATTCGGTGCGAGGGCAAAATCGGTTGTTTGACCGGGCATGGCGACAATTGCAGCAGCGGCTGAAAAACCCCAAGGAAGAGCAAGGGCGGGCGATAACGCAGCAACTGTTTGACTTGTGTTGTGCATCTCAATTGCTGCGGTTTGCCTCGCCGCCATTGGCCGATGCCTGGTGTCGCATGACGCTAGATCACCGGGATCAATACATGGTGCCTGAAGCGGTTTGCGCGCTGCTGCTCAGTCGCGGCAGCGGCATGAAATAAGCTCGAAATCATTTATACAACTAATTATTTATACTGCTAGTTATTTATACAACAGAGCGTTGGCGTACCAAATGCCTGGATAAATACTGTCAGACATCATGATAATCAAATAGTAGGGCGCACCACTGGCATTGGCCCTACGTTTAATTTCAGCTTCAATATCCATCGGGCTGCCAAATACTTGAGCTGAAACGGTGCCCACTTTCTGTAAATTAATGCTCTGTGCGCGGGTGATTTCCTGGGCATAGGGCTGAGCCACAGGTGGTGGAACCGGAGTAACGTGAAAAGCACTGCAAGCCGAGAGTCCCAAAGTGATCAGTAAGACCACCATTACACGTTTTAAATTCATTTTTGCCTCTTTGTCAGCTGCGATATCACTGCTAAGCCCATTATTTCTCAAGTGTAACGCTGCAACCTCAAGTATGAGGGAATATCTTGGAAGAAATTGATTTAAGACTTTATATCTTCATTTTGGCACACTGCATCTATCTGTTATAAGCCTGTTCGCTGCCTGATAAACAAAGGATTCTCACCATGATTGAGATGTCGCTGGAAAACATTAATGGGATTGAGGTCATCCATGCGGCCCCTGCGGGCCAGCGTCAGCAGCCGTTACCCACCATTTTCTTTTATCATGGCTACACCTCGTCAAAAGAAGTCTATTCCTATTTTGCCTATGCTTTCGCCCAAGCCGGTTTTCGCACTATAGCGCCGGATGCAGCTATGCATGGTGCGCGTTTTGACGGCAATGAAACTCAGCGGTTGTCTCATTTCTGGGAGATCCTCAAATCGAATATTGATGAACTACCTGGGCTTAAGCAGCATTATCAACAGGCTGGATTGATGGATTGCAAGCGGATCGGTGTTGCGGGCGCATCAATGGGGGGAATGACCGCGTTAGGCGCGTTTGCTCGCTACCCATGGATCAGTGTTGCTGCCGATTTTATGGGATCAGGTTATTTTACTTCGTTGGCGCATTCGCTGTTTCCACCTTTGGATGGAGGACGGGAGCTCAGCCCGGCAGAGTTTGAACGCCGCCTGGCACCACTGGCAGATTATGATCTTTCCCATCAGTTGGAAAAAATTGCTGAGCGGCCTTTATTGGTTTGGCATGGCGAAGCGGATGATGTGGTGCCAGCGGCGGAGAGTGCGCGCTTGGTTCAGGCACTGCAAGTCAGCAGGCGTGATAACCACCTGACCTATCTTACAGAGCCGAGGATTGGACATAAGATTACGCCAACAGCGTTGAGCGCAGGAACACGCTTTTTTAGCAAATATCTATAAAAAACCCCCGACAAGCGGGGGAATGGGTATGAGTATTGTCTTTTTTATCGGTGTTTCTCTGGTGTTGTATTTATCTATTGAATCTTAGCGATAGAGAACGGCATTAACGTGTATGGAACTATTGTCGCCGGGTTCATGCATAGCAATTATCTGATAAGAAGTCGCACCGCGTTCATCAGCTAATTTACTGATTTGTGCAGTGGCATCATCAGGAGAAATGACATTGTGACCCAGTGACAGAGCACCGATACTGACGCGCTGTTGCTGCATAGCTTGTTGAGCGGTTATTTCTGTGGCGGCAAACGTGCTGGTTGATAATGCCAAGCCGAGTGCGGCTGCGATAGTAAGTGTATGTTTCATAGGTGACTCCAAAATCTTATACCCGTTATACTTCGAGCCGCAGACGCGTTGGCTGCGTTCAATCACCCGAATCACTTACAACACAGTAAGCTCATCGGGACTCTTTCGCTTGCCGCCTTCCTGTAACTCGAATTATTTAGGGTATGTTTAGACACTTTGAATGACTTTCAGTTAGCTGCGCCGCTTGTTTTGCGGTGGATGTAAATAATTCTAGTCGCTTTTGTTAATTTAAAAATACGTGGGAATTGATTCACTTTGTCAAAAAAAGTGAATGATATTTATGTTGAGCTAATGATTTGATTGAAATATTTAGTAGACTAATGGATCTACATCCATTGGTTATTTAATGAACAAAAAGTGCGGTTTTAGTTGAGTAATGGTTAGAACAAGAATAAATCCCCGGCAATCCTTGAGTTTCAAACCGTCCGCAAGTATAGTTACGCGTCATTTTTCAGCCGCACACAAACACGTTCCTTGCCTCCATGGGCCGCGGTTGACCCTATCAGGAGGCTGAATAATCCGTAAGGAGCAATAATCGATGCGTCATTACGAAATCGTTTTTATGGTCCATCCTGACCAAAGCGAACAGGTTCCGGGCATGATCGAGCGCTATAGTGCAACTATCACTAATGCTGCTGGTACGATCCACCGTCTGGAAGACTGGGGCCGCCGTCAACTGGCTTATCCGATCAACAAACTGCATAAAGCTCACTACGTTCTGCTGAACGTTGAAGCGCCGCAGGAAGCGATCGATGAGCTGGAAACAAACTTCCGCTTCAACGACGCCGTTATCCGTAGCATGGTTATGCGCGTTAAGCACGCGGTAACTGAAGCATCACCAATGGTTAAAGCGAAAGACGAACGCCGTGAGCGTCACGACTTCGCGTCAGAAGCCAATGATGATTCTGAAGCTGGGGATTCTGAAGAGTAATTGCCGTGGTGACCACTAATCGTCTGGTACTTTCTGGCACTGTGTGCAAGACACCGGTTCGAAAAGTAAGTCCTTCTGGAATTCCGCATTGTCAATTTGTGCTTGAGCACCGATCAACACAGCAGGAAGCCGGATTTAGCCGACAAACATGGTGCAGAATGCCCATCATCGTCAGCGGGCAAAAGTCACAAGCATTAACTCACAGTATAACGGTCGGCAGTCAGTTAACCGTTGAAGGCTTCATTAGCTGCCATCAAGGCCGCAATGGGCTAAACAAATTGGTTCTGCATGCCGAGCAGATTGAATTTATAGATTCTGGAGACTAGCCAAATGGCACGTTATTTCCGTCGTCGCAAGTTCTGCCGTTTTACCGCGGAAGGCGTTGTAGAGATTGATTATAAAGATATCGCTACGCTGAAAAACTATATCACTGAAAGTGGTAAAATTGTCCCGAGCCGTATTACCGGTACTCGCGCAAAATACCAGCGTCAGCTCGCCCGTTGTATCAAGCGCGCACGCTACCTGTCTTTGTTGCCGTACACTGATCGTCATCAGTAATCGGCCACTGTCCATTAACGACTTTGAGAGGATAAGGTAATGCAAGTTATTCTGCTTGATAAAGTAGCAAACCTGGGCAGCCTGGGTGACCAAGTGAACGTTAAAGCGGGCTACGCTCGTAACTTCCTGGTTCCACAGGGTAAAGCTGTTCCGGCAACTAAGAAAAACGTTGAGTTCTTTGAAGCACGCCGTGCAGAATTGGAAGCCAAATTGGCTGGCGTTCTGGCTGCTGCTGAAGCTCGCGCAACCAAAATTAACGAACTGGTCAGCGTCACCATCGCTTCTAAAGCAGGTGATGAAGGCAAACTGTTCGGCTCTATCGGTACTCGCGACATCGCTGATGCAGTTACTGCAGCTGGCGTTGAAGTAGCCAAGAGCGAAGTTCGTCTGCCGAATGGCGTTCTGCGTACCACTGGTGATCATGAAGTTCACTTCCAGGTACACAGCGACGTATTCGCAAAACTGAACGTGATTGTGGTTCCAGAAGCGTAAGTTACGCTGCTGTAAACCTGTTAAAACGCCAGCCTCGTGCTGGCGTTTTGCTTTTTGGTCAAGGGACAAAAGGCCTTAGGGTGCCGCTGGTAACATAATTTCAAATTCACACAGTTCAGGTGCCACGCCCGAACAGCTATAAATCTCAAGAAAAGTAGTTTGCTGATACCGCCAATGTGGTTTTCCACTAATGGATGCCCGCCAGGTTTGGTTATCGAAGTACATATCCATTAACTTACCTTCGGCTTGCAAGTTATAGGTACATTTCTGGAACCGCCCCTGATCAATAATATTATCTTCCCCACCATCACTATTGAGAATCAGAAGGGCTTCATGGAAACTCTTAATCGCACTGTCCTGGGGAATCTCTCCTTGCACGGCGCCAACCCACTCACCCACACCGGCAGTGGTTGCGGTATAGACTCCATTGTTGTGCTTGATATTATCAATGGCTGGGCAATGCTGTGTTGCAAATGCGCCAAAGGGCATCAGTAGCAACACAAAAGGTAATTTATATTTCATCATCATCCCCTCAATTTATGAATACAGCTGTTTATGAATACAACCGTCAGCTAGTGGATGGCGTTAACCATCCAAAACAACTTAATTCGAGGGGAGTTCGGATGACAATATCAAAGAAAATAAGGCGTTAGATAGAAGGGGCTAGGGTTGGCTACCATTAACGCACACGACGATAGCTGCCATCGCTTTGGCGGGTAAACAGCACTTCTGTACTATTGGTGGTTTCAATAGCCAAAGCGGCGACCACACCTTGTGCATCCAGCATGATTTTGACTTCCTGGCCAGCTTTAAGGTTACTGAGCGGTTTATCATTACCTTCGGCTTGCGCCATGGCAAAAACTTCATTTACCGGCAAATTATTATCGCGAAATAGCTGTGCCAGCGTTTTCCCTGCTTGAATTTGATAACTCTGCCAATTTCCCTGTAACGGGGGAGTCGCCTCAGGTGTAATCGGCGGCGCCACCGTTGGAGGTGGCGGAGCATCAAGATTACCCTGTAATTGGGCCTGTAGTGGCACGTCTGTGGACGGTGCACTCACCGGGAATGCGTTATTGGTGTTATCACGGGAAACTGGCCACAACAGTGCCAGCAGCAATACTGCGGTTGCGATAATGACCCAGCGACGGTGAAAGTTAGGTAATGGCTCCATCCATTCAAAACTGTCTGGCAAGTGCCAGATTTTCAGCAGTAGCTTTTTAATCCCTTTTTCCTGTGCGGCGGTAGCAACAGTTTCAGGGGACACATTATTTTCAGTAGAGGTGATATCCTCAGCAGGAGAAATGTGTTCAGACGCACTGACTTCAGACATCAGATTGTGATCATCAACATTTTTAGCATCTGGCATTATTCTCTGCCTGATACTCAGCCAGGTGTGCAGCAGTGGCTGATAAACCCGAGTACTTTTCCTTCTCCTGGGCGCGATTCTGCCCATGGTGACCTCTCTTCGACTACGTAAAACTACATAAATAATAAAATGGCATTTTACCCATAGGCTTCTAAGTATAACCCTTCTTGCTTGAAGTTGGGTTAAGCCACTATCTGACTAATGCCAAAAAACAGAATATTATGATACCTAAACGGGGTATTCCCCATTAGCCTGCTGTCATTGTTTCTTTTTCTACGACAAAAGTCATCATTCGCGAAGCAAGATTTTACCGCGCTCCCCTGCTGCTGTTATGCTGGCGGCTTCGACATGATTAGCGACTAAAGGAAAATCCATGACAACCCCTTCTTTTGATAGCGTTGAAGCGCAAGCAAGCTACGGAATTGGTTTACAAATCGGGCAACAATTGCAAGAGTCCGGGCTGGAAGGTTTACTGCCAGAAGCACTGTTGGCAGGTTTGCGTGACGCGATGGAAGGGAATGCACCCACCGTTCCTGTTGATGTTATACATCGCGCGCTACAGGAAGTGCATGAAAAAGCTGATAAAGTGCGTGTTGAGCGCCAACAGGCTTTGGTAGAGGAAGGGAAAACATTCCTGGAAGAAAATGCCAAGCGTGATGACGTCACCACCACTGAATCTGGCTTACAATTCTCTGTATTACAGGCGGGTGATGGCCCAATCCCATCCCGTCAAGACCGTGTACGGGTGCACTATACTGGCCGTCTGGTGGATGGCACTGTATTTGATAGCTCAGTTGAACGTGGCCAACCGGCAGAGTTCCCTGTCAGCGGTGTTATTCCGGGCTGGATTGAAGCTCTGTCCATGATGCCAGTTGGCTCTAAGTGGAAGTTGTACATCCCGCACAACCTGGCTTACGGCGAGCGTGGTGCTGGTGCGACTATCCCACCATTCAGCGCATTAATGTTTGAAGTGGAACTGTTGGAAATTCTGTAATTTTCGCCAACAGTGACAATAAAAAAGGGCGACATGATGTCGCCCTTTGGCATTTATTGAGCCGGTAAATAATGAGCAGTGCAGTTATTCGCCATCCAGCGCACGGGGAAACAGCAAATTATTTTCCAGATGAATATGTTCCATCAGGTCAGTTATGAATTCATTGATGCCAGTGTAAAGCGCGCGCCAGGTATTGCAGGCACCTTCTGGTGGCGTCATATTTTGTGTGAGTTGTTTAACCACTTCCAGCTGTTGTCCTACCGCGTCATGCTCAGCTTCCATCACAAATATTGGCCCACCGGCTTGTGACCCCATACCGCGTTTGATCATTGGAAACAGAATTTGTTCCTCTTTGTACATATGCTGGGTCAGCTCTTCCAGAATCGCCGTCAGTTCGGCTGCTAATCCACCAGGGCATGCTGGTTTCTCGCCATGAACGCGTTCAACTTTTTCAGCCATAAGAATCAATTCTGGCAGTTGTTCGCGATGGCGGTTGTGATAGCGGTTGATAATAAAATCAATGATGTTTGCCAGCGGTTGCTGTTGCCAATCCTCAGATGACTGCGGTTCGGCTTGCAAGGCATTGAGCTGCGCTTCCAGCTCATCAATATCCAGATTCAACTTAGTGGCGGCCCGTAACAGTGTTTGCTTGCCACCACAGCAGAAATCCAACTGATGCTGACGGAATAATTTTGTTGCCCGTGGAATGGCGATAGCCAAAGCACCCAGAGATTGATTGCGGTAATCCATGATGACACCTCATTGAGTAATTAAATATCTATAAGATGCATAATAAATACATGTTATAGGTTGCGATATAGCTCTAAAGAGGTAGGTGAGGTAGCCACAGCGCTCCGTAAAGCGCTGTGGCCAGAGATTATTTCTGCTGTAAATCTATTTTGTATACTTCGAAACCGATCTCGTCAGTACCCATTGCTTTCATTGGATATTGCGCTTTTTGCTTAATAAATTCAGCGGCTTTGGTACTTGGTGAGGTTTCAAAACGAATATCCAGCGGCTGCTGACTATTCAGCGTCGCCAGACGCCAGTTGTTATCCGCTTGCGGGGTCACCTGCCCATGCTTTTTGGTTTCTGCACTGATATAAGCTGACAGAACCGCTCGGTTTTCATCTGGAGAGGCGAATGCAATATGACTATCACCGGTGCCAGCAAATTTACCGCTATAGGCGCGGTAGTTATTGGTGGCAATCAGGAATGTGGCTTTTGGATCAATAGGTTTACCATTAAACGTCAGGTTTTTGATGCGCTCAGCTTTGTCATTAATCAGCGCGCATTCGCCGTCATAGCGAGCAGGCTGGCTGACATCAATTTCATAGTTAACCCCATCGATAACATCGAAATTATAAGTACGGAAACCATCCCAGTTAATCAGTGATTGCGGTTTACTGCTATTCACATCAATTTGATTAAATTGTGCGGCGGAGCACTCCAGCCACTGCTTAACATCCGCGCCACTGGCTTTCACTACCACCAATGTATTCGGGTAAAGATAGAGGTCGGCAGCGTTGCGGAAGGTCAGTTCGCCTTTTTCCACTTCGACAAAACTGGCAGGATCATTTTTGCGGCCGCCAGCTTTAAATGGCGCTGCGGCAGAAAGTACCGGTAAATCGGCCAAGTCAGGATCGCCCTGAATAAAGTGCTCGGTATAGGCGCGCTGGGCATTATTGACAATTTGTACTGTCGGATCGTCTTGGATCAGCGATAGATAGCTATACATATTATCCGATGCTTTGCCGATCGGCTGGCTGACAAAATCACGGGTGCCTTGGTGATCGGCGGCTAACACTTTCACCAGGTTTGCATTTTCGGCGGCCAGCGATTTCTGTGTCGCTTTATCAAAGATAGGGCGGGCTTCGGCCTTGGCTTGAGTCACCAGCCATTGGCCTTGGTCATTATTCAACACAAAATCAACTACTCCAAGGTGGTCACCCCACTGGCCTGGCATTACAGCTGGAATACCGTTTAATGTCCCCTGTGCGATATCCGCCCCTTTGATAGTGGCAAAGTCTTTACTCGGGAAAACGGCGTGGGCATGGCCAAACATAATGGCATCAATTCCTGGCACCTGGCTGAGGTAGTAAACCGAGTTTTCCGCCATATTTTTATAAGGGTCACTGGAGAGGCCGGAGTGGGGGATTGCGACCACTAAGTCGGCACCTTGCTTACGCATTTCCGGTACCCATTTTTTAGCAGTTTCGGTGATGTCATCGACGGTAACTTTGCCGGTAAGGTTGGCTTTATCCCATATCATGACTTGCGGAGGCACAAAACCAATGTAGCCAATACGTAGGTTATGGCTTTTCCCATCGCGATCCTTTACTGGGGTATCAACAATTAAATAAGGCTGAAACAGTGGCTTACCGGTTTTGACATCAATGACATTGGCATTCACATAGGGAAATTTAGCTCCCGCCAGTGATTTTTTTAGATAATCCAGACCATAATTAAATTCATGATTGCCGATGTTGCCGACGGCATAATCCAGTGTGTTCATTGCCTTATAAACAGGGTGAATTTCACCGGCCTTTAGCCCTTTCGCGGCCATATAGTCACCCAGTGGGCTGCCCTGAATCAGGTCGCCATTATCCACCAGCACACTGTTAGTGGCTTGTTGGCGAGCCGCTTCAATCAGACTTGCCGTACGGACCAGACCGAATTTTTCCGTAGGTTTGTCTTTGTAATAATCGAAATCCATCATATTGCTGTGCAGGTCGGTGGTTTCCAGTACTCGCAAATCAACAGTTGCGGCCTGCGCGGTTGAGGTTGTGAGAGCAATCAGGCTGGCAAGAAGGGATAACGTCAGCGGACGCTTAAACATGGCTTTCTCCATCGTGGCTTTTCCATTAAGAAAACAATTCGACCTGTATCGCAAAAGAATATGTAAATTTAATAGGTCGTCATAACAAAGTGTGAAGTTTGGCAGAAAATGGTTTTGGATAACGCGGAGATGCTCACAGTTGCAGTAGGCAAATTTCCCTGATTTTATTGAGGGTTATCCGACAAAGGTGGCTATTTGGACGGAAAATAATTAGTCTGCCAAACAGGTATTACGCATTGCGATGATTAATTTTTATTTTAGCTTTGCGTTCTAGAATGAATATAGCGTGAGTGACAAGTTCCAGGAACCCTTATTGATTTAACAATTACTATCAATATTCGACATGACTCATAAAACCAAGGGGTGGATGATGTTAGAGCAAATTTGCCAGTTGGCCCGCGAGGCAGGCGTGGCGATTATGGCGGTCTATCAGGGGGAGAAGCCCCTTGATGTGGCCCATAAAAAAGATGATTCGCCCGTTACGGCGGCGGATCTTGCCGCCCATCAAATTATCAAAGCCGGGTTGGCGGTATTGACCCCTGACATTCCTCTGTTATCTGAAGAAGACCCACCGACTTGGGCAGTGCGCCAGCACTGGCAGCGCTATTGGTTGGTTGACCCACTGGATGGCACCAAAGAATTTTTGAGTCGCAATGGCGAATTCACCGTCAATATCGCCCTGATTGAGCAAGGGGTACCGGTGTTGGGGGTAGTTTATGCTCCGGTGAGCGAAGTGATGTATAGCGCGGAAAACGGCCAGGCATGGAAAGAAGAGTGTGGTCGGCGTATGCAGATTGAGGTGCGTGATGCCGTCCCGCCGCTGGTGGTTGTCAGCCGCTCTCACAGTGATGCTGAGTTGGAAGATTATTTGGCGCAATTGGGCGAACATCAGACGGTAGCGGTGGGTTCATCACTCAAGTTTTGTCTGGTCGCGGAAGGAAAAGCGCAGCTATATCCTCGCTTTGGGCCGACCAATGTGTGGGACACCGCCGCTGGGCATGCAGTCGCCATAGCTGCCGGGGCACAAGTTCACGATTGGCAGGGTAAACCACTTTCTTATATCCCACGTGAATCTTTCCTGAACCCCGGCTTTAGAGTGTCTTTGTTCTAGTTTTACTGTTTCACAAGCTGGTGCAGTTGGTCGATGACCTGCTGCACTTCTTCTGCGGTCAGCGCACCGTCTTTGACAAACTTAACGTTTCCTTGTTGGTCCAGTACCACGACAGCCGACCCTTTCTCCGCTAAACCCCAAGCCTTTTTGACACTCCCATTGCTGTCGACCACAAACTGCGACCAGGGAAATTCCCGCTTATTGCTTTCAATGCTATTACGCACAAACATCGCGGTACCGATGATGGCGTCATCGGTATTGACGATTGTCGTCGTTTGGTAATGTTCGTGTGGTAAATTGGCGTGTTTAATCGCTTCCACCAACGGCGCATTCAGTTCTTTTGCTGATGTGCGGCCAGCAATATGCTGGACAACTCGCACTTTGCCGGGCAATTGCGAGCTATTCCAGTTTTTATAGCTAAACTGATCAGTAGCCTTATCGTAGTTTAATTCGCCTTTATCGCTGACACCTACCGGCGGAACCCGCTGGTCAACTTGGATGGTGAGCGCGCTAGCCATAAAGGGGGTTAACAGCAGCGACAGTATAAGCAGGCTATTTTTTATCATGGGATGTCCTTTAGGATCTTATGAATGATGACTTAGTCCTGACAGCAGACAAGTTTCCCAATAATAGGTGCAGATCAGAGGTCTGTCCTGTTTGTCTAAAATAATTATTTCTGGCACTGACTAGATGGTTATTCTGCATTAAGCTCTCATTTTCTCTAACTCACACTGTAATATTATGTAAAGTCAGCATCAATGACTGGTTTTGCGGGAACTTAACTCCATACTCTAGGTCTATTACTCTGCAATTATCTTACGCTACCTGTGATCTTGGTCGCTAAGGCGCCAGAGGGTACGTACTAGTGCTATGGGAGGAAAGTAAAACAATGAGGATCTTCCAACGTTACAATCCGGCAAAAATCGCGATGTATGTCAAAACGCTATTTCGCGGTCGGTTGTATATCAAGGATATGGGGGCTTTTGAGTTTGATAAGGGCAAAATTTTAATCCCGAAAGTTAGGGATAAACGCCATTTTGAGGTGATGTCGGAAGTTAACCGGCAAGTGATGCGTCTGCAAACTGAAGTCTAGTGACATCCCCGGTTCGAATTAATTGCGGCTCCTAAATAGGAGCCGCTAATGTTTCAATCATCACAAAAATATCAGCGGTTATGCGTCACTGCTTTCATGCGGTGCTTTTGGCAATATTGGCGCTGGCTGATCACTGAGTTTGGTCACCAATAACTGATCGATTTTATAGCTATCGATGTCCACCACTTCAAACTTATAACCGGCATATTTGACGAAATCAGTACGCTTTGGAATTTTGCGTAACATATACATCATAAAGCCGCCGATAGTTTCATAATTGCCCGATTGCGGGAATTCGTCGATATGCAGCACGCGCATGACGTCTTCAATTGGCGTACCGCCCTCAATCAGCCATGAGCTTTCATCACGGGCGACAATCTGCTCTTCCTGCCCTTGGCCGACCAAATCGCCCATCAAGGTAGTCATTACGTCATTCAGCGTAATTATCCCAACAACCAACGCATACTCGTTGAGGATAACCGCAAAGTCTTCACCGGCAGTTTTAAAGCTTTCCAGCGCTTCAGAGAGAGTCAGAGTATCCGGCACAATTAACGCTGAGCGGATTTGCACACCGCTGCTGAGCACCAGGCTCTGGTTGCCCAAGACTCGGTTCAATAAGTCTTTGGAATCAACATAACCCACCACTTGATCGATATGACCATCGCAGACCAGGAATTTTGAATGCGGGTGGGTCGAAATCTTCTCTTTGATGCTGTCTTCGCTTTCCCGTAGATCAAAATAAATCACACTTTCGCGTGACGTCATGGAAGAAGGAACGGTGCGGGATTCCAGTTCAAAAACGTTTTCAATCAGCTCGTGTTCTTGCTTGCGTAGCACCCCCGCCAATGCACCCGCTTCCACGACCGCGTAGATATCATCCGACGTAATATCATCATTGCGAACCATTGGTAGCTTGAATAGACGGAAGATCAGGTTCGCCATCCCATTGAAGAACCAAACTAATGGACGACAAATCATTATGCAGAAACGCATCGGGTTGACGATCCGCACAGCAACCGCTTCAGGTGAAATCATACCGATGCGCTTCGGGGTTAAATCTGCAAACAGAATAAATAAGCTGGTTACCAGGACAAATGAGCAAATGAAACTGACTTGATCGGCAAGTTCAGGCGACATAAAACGTTCAAATACCACCTTGAAAGAGGGCGAGAATGCCGCATCACCGACAATACCACCGAGGATGGCGACGGCATTCAGCCCAATTTGAACCACGGTGAAGAAAATCCCCGGAGTTTCTTGTAATTTAAGTACTCGTAAGGCGTTGATATCGCCTTCATCTGCCAGAAGTTTTAATTTAATTTTTCGCGATGCTGCGAGTGAAATCTCTGATAATGAGAAGAAGGCACTCACTGCGATTAAAAATAGAATCAGTAAAATACTGTTTAACATAATCTGTCCGTGTCGTACCGACGATAGCGCCGGCGATCGTAAGGAAGGGCCATACTGTTATTTCGGTTAATTCAATTAGTTTCTGAATAACGGCAGAAAGTCGTTATCGGGCTGAATATGAACAGCCCGAAGTAGTATAGCAGCAGCGATGAGAGCGCCGCCAGCCTTACAAATTAGGAGGCATACAAACGCCGATACCGCCCAAACCACAATATCCATGTGGGTTTTTGTATAAATATTGCTGGTGGTCATCTTCGGCGTAGTAAAACGGCAGGGCAACGGCAATCTCACTAGTGATAGCTCGGCTGTCACCTGCTTTTGTCATGGCTTGTTGGAACAGAGTCTGACTCTCTTGCGCTTGCGTTTCCTGCTCGGGGGTCAACAGGTAAATAGCTGAACGATATTGCGTTCCGACATCTCCACCTTGACGCATTCCCTGAGCGGGATCGTGATTTTCCCAGAAAATCTGCAATAGTTGCTGATAACTCATGATGGCAGGATCAAACACAACTCGAACCACTTCTGCGTGCGCGGTGCGGCCACTACACACTTCATGGTAGGTTGGGTTTGGTGTGTATCCACCACTGTAACCTGCGGCGGTGCTATACACGCCCGGTTGTTGCCAAAACAGGCGCTCAACACCCCAGAAGCAGCCCATGGCGAAGATAGCAACTTCCATACCCTCGGGGACATGTGTCATGGAGTGCCCATTCACCACATGGAGAGTTGCGACCGGCATCGGTGTCAGTCGGCCCGGCAAAGCATTCGCCGCATCAATGACGGCAGTTTTATCAAAATTTTGCACCACAATAGACTCCGATGTTGACAGTGAATCCTAAGTTTACAGTAAATTGCTAACAAGATGTTTACAGTGAATGGCGATAGACAGTTGTATCTGATTGCGAGTTTGCACACAATAAGACCCATTCCGCATAAATGTAGCGGCTTAAGGTAGAGTTTTAGGGGTTATAGGCTTTAATCGGTCTTTGTACGCGGGATGATAGTGTGTTTGATGCCACTTTTTTGCAATGCCCGCAAGATCGGTTTTTACAGGAAAGTACAATTTATTAGGAGTACGCGTGCCACGATACCCTATTCTGTGTTTTTTATGTGTATTGCTCGCCACACCTATCGCCTATGCCGCTAATGTGCGGTTGCAGGTTGAGGGTCTTAGCGGGGATTTAGAAAGAAACGTCAGGGCGCGTTTATCAACAATTGGTACTGATGAAGTCACGGCTGATGGGCGATTTCGTTCCAGGGTGGATGAGGCTATCCGTCAGGGGCTACGTGCTTTGGGTTATTACGACCCCACCATTACTTTCGATTTACAACAACGCCCTGCACCTGCTCGTTCGGTGTTAATCGCCAAAGTGGTTCCCGGAGAGCCGGTTTTGATTGCCGGTGTGGATATCGTGCTGCAAGGCGGGGCGAAAACCGATCCCGATTATCTGGCATTGGTGCGCCGGGATACGCCTAAAATTGGCTCTATTCTCAATCATGGCGATTTTGATAATTTCAAAAGTTCACTGACTGGCCTGGCTTTACGCCGCGGTTATTTCGACGCCAATATGATCAAAAGTCAGTTGGGCGTTGCTGCTGAACTGCGCGAAGCATTCTGGGATATCGATTTCGACAGCGGCGAGCGCTATCGCTTCGGTAAAGTCATTTTCCAGGGCTCACAAATCCGTGAGGACTATCTGCAAAATCTGGTGCCATTTCATGAGGGTGAGCTGTACACCTCTGATGAGTTGGCCGAGTTGAACCGCCGCCTATCCGCCACCAACTGGTTTAACTCTGTGGTGGTTTCGCCAGATTTTCGTGATGCGAAAAAAACCAAAATATTGCCGCTTGATGCTGTTGTGACCCCTCGAACAGAGAATACCGTTGAGCTGGGGGGCGGTTATGCCACGGATGTCGGCCCGCGCCTGACGGCGAGTTGGCGTAAACCTTGGGTTAACACCTACGGACACAGCCTGACGACCAGCACCACACTCTCGGCTCCTGAGCAGACGCTGGATTTCAGCTATCGAATCCCGTTGTTAAAAAACCCACTAGAGCAGTATTACCTGCTGCAGGGCGGGTTTAGACGCACTGATCTTAATGACACTAAATCAGATACCACGACACTCAACGTTGCTCGTTTCTGGGATTTATCCAGCGGTTGGCAGCGCGCGATCAACCTGCGCTGGAGTTTGGATCACTTTACTCAGGGCAGTGTGACTGACACCACGATGCTGCTGTACCCGGGCGTGAGTATCAACCGCACCCGCCAGCGTGGGGGAGCCATGCCGGTTTGGGGGGATAGCCAACGCTATTCCATTGATTGGTCTGATACCACCTGGGGTTCTGATGTTGATTTCGGCATATTCCAGGCACAAAACGTGTGGATACGCACTCTGGGTGAGAAAAATCGCTTTGTGGTACGCGGGAATGTAGGCTGGATTGAAACCAATGACTTTGACCGTGTGCCGCCGTCACTGCGCTTCTTCGCCGGTGGGGATCGCAGTATTCGAGGCTATAAATTCCGTGATATTTCTCCGCGTGACAGCGAAGGTAAGTTAACTGGTGCCTCTAAATTGGCTACCGGCTCTCTCGAATACCAATATAACGTCACTGGCCGTTGGTGGGGGGCGGTGTTCGTCGATACCGGTGAAGCGGTAAATGATATTCGCAAAAGTGATTTAAAAACTGGCGCTGGGTTTGGCGTGCGTTGGGCTTCCCCGGTCGGCCCGATTAAACTGGATATCGCGAAGCCTATTGGCGATAACGAAGCACATGGCGTGCAATTTTACATCGGTTTGGGGCCTGAACTATGACTCGCATAAAAGAACCGACGCAAATAGAGGAACAGGTGCCGGCAGAGAAACCGATGCCGGTAAAGAAACTGAGGTGGGTAAAGAGACTCAGTATCGCCTTTTTGCTCATTATCCTGTTGTTGGTGGGAGCTCTGGCGGGTTTACTTGGCACCACCAGTGGTTTGCATTTTGTTATCAACAGTGCCGCGCGTTGGGTGCCTGGCCTGGATATAGCCAGTGTCAGCGGTGGCTGGCGTGATCTGACACTCAAAGGCATCCAATACCAAATGCCGGGTGTTACCGTGAAAGCGGGGCAGTTTCATCTGTCATTGCAGCTATCCTGTCTGAAACGCAGTGAGCTGTGTGTTAATGCGCTGACAGCACAAGATGTAGATGTGGTGGTCGATACCAAAGCTATGGAACCTGCCGCCCCCGCACCTGCCAGCACTGAACCTATGGGCGAATTGAGTACCCCGTATCCCATCACCCTACGTTTACTATCGCTGAATAATGTCAAAGTGACTATTGATGACACGGCGATTTCACTCAATGAATTCCGCACTGGCGCGCATTGGCAGCAGCGTGCATTAAACTTGATGCCGACTAAGATCAGTGGGTTATTGATTGCATTACCAAAAACAGTGCCCGCTATCGTCCCTGATGCGGCGAAGCCCGCCGTGGAAACCGCTATCGCCGTCAAAGAAGCGGTTGAGCAACAGGCTGCGGCCCCCGCGCCAGCCGAAACCCCTCTGGGTGAAACCTTAAAAGAGCTATTTGCCAAGCCACTATTACCCGATTTGCCAGACTTCCGTTTGCCGCTGGATTTACAGATTAAAGAGATTTCAGGGCAGCAGCTTCGGCTAACCGGTGACACCGATGTGCTTATCACCAGTCTGTTACTGCAAGCCAGCACTCAAGATAACCGCATCACACTGGATACACTGGATATCAAATCGCCACAGGGCGGGCTGTCTGCCCGTGGTGAGGCGACGCTGGCAGATACGTGGCCGCTGAGTATCACCGTCAACAGTGCGTTGAACATTGAGCCACTGAAGGGCGAAAAAGTGAAACTGACTGTGGGCGGCGGGTTACGCGAACAACTCAAAGTCGCGCTTAACTTGTCTGGCCCGGTGAGCGCGCAATTGGAAGCTAAAACCGCGTTAGCACAGGCGGGGTTGCCAATGGCATTGACCCTGCAAAGTAAGCAACTGCGTTGGCCACTGAGCGGCGAACCTCAATTTCAACTCGATAATCTCAGAATGCGGCTTAATGGGCAGGCGACAGATTACGCACTCTCAATCCGCTCGGACTTTAAAGGTACTGACTTGCCGCCCGCTATTTTCACATTGGACGGCAAAGGGAATGTTGAGCAATTCAATCTGATGCGTTTGCGCCTGGCAGCGCTGCAAGGTAATACCGATCTGACCGGTGTGGTGGATTGGAGCAAGGCGATCAGTTGGAACTCGGTATTAACTCTGTCAGGGATTAATACCGCCAAACAGTGGCCGGAGTGGCCGGCAAAACTGGATGGCAAGATTGTGACTCGCGGCAGTATTCATGGCGGCAGCTGGCAATTACAAGTGCCGGAGCTGACGTTGGACGGCAATGTGAAACAGAATCGCGTTACTGCTCGCGGTTCATTGACCGGTAATGCAGCAGGGCAGTGGCATATTCCGGGTATCAATCTGGCATTAGGCCGTAATAAGCTGGATGTCAAAGGTGACCTAAATGACAACTGGCTGCTTGATGCCAATGTCGATGCACCGCAGCTTGATGGCGCGTTGCCGGGATTGGGCGGCATTGTCAAAGGCACACTGAAATTACGCGGTAACCTTAAAGCGCCACAACTGTTGGCAGATCTCACCGCGAGCCGCCTGCAATGGCAAGAATTGACCATTAATCGGGTCAAGATTGATGGTGATGTTCGCTCGACAGATCAAATTCAAGGCCAACTGGCCATTAGGGTTGAGCAGCTCAAGCAAGCCGAGCTGGTGGTCAGCCTCCTAACATTAGATGCCCGTGGCAGTGAAAAACAGCATCAGTTGCGCCTGAATATGCAGGGTGAACCGGTTTCCGGCCAGTTGGCGCTGGAGGGAAGCTTTGACCGGCAGCAAGAGCGCTGGCGCGGGACTCTCAACAACACGCGCTTTGATACGCCGGTAGGTGAATGGCGTTTAAGTCGAGCCATCGCCTTGGATTACCAAAACACACTTGAGCGGGTCACCATTGGGCCACATTGCTGGCTTAATCCGAATGCGGAACTTTGTGTGCCGCGTGCGATTGAAGCAGGCCCGAGTGGGCAGGCGAGTGTGGTACTTAATCGCTTTGATTTAGCGATGATAAAACCGTTCCTTGGCCCGGATACCACGATGAGTGGTGTGTTTACAGGACGGGCCGATGTGAGTTGGAAAGCCGGTGGTAGCTTGCCAGATGTGCGGGTATCACTCAGTGGCAATGGCGTCAAAGTCCAACAAATGGTACAGGGTAATCCACTGCCGATCGCCTTTGAAACACTGAATTTAAATGGTGGTTTGGCTAATGGGCAGGTACGGGCCGACTGGTTGATTAAACTGGTGAATAATGGCCAATTCTCTGGACAGGTGCAGGTGGCTGACCCCGAGGGGCGGCGTAATTTATCCGGCAACATTGCTATCAGTAATTTCTCGTTGGCAATGATCAATCCTATCCTGAGTGATGGTGAAAAAGCCTCTGGCTTATTAAATGCCAATCTCCGTTTAGGCGGCAATGCGAAAAGCCCGTTAGTCTTTGGCCGGCTGGCGTTGGACAATGTGGATGTCGATGGTAGTTGGATGCCATTTGATATCACCGAAGGGCGTCTGGTGATGAATTTCGACGGTATGACCTCGACGCTAGAGGGGCTAATTCGCACCTCGCAGGGGCAACTTAATCTCTCCGGTGATGCCGATTGGCGTGATATCAATGCCTGGCGAGCCAGAATTGCGGCAAAAGGTAATAAATTACGGGTTACAGTTCCGCCAATGGTGCGGATTGATGTTTCTCCGGACATTGTGTTTGAAGCCACGCCGCAACTGTTTAGTCTTAATGGCTCGGTGGACATCCCGTGGGCGCGTATTACGGTGCAAGAAGTACCGGAAAGCGCCGTCGGTGTCTCGCCGGATGAAGTGATGCTCAATAATGATTTGCAGCCTATTTCACCGCGCTCAGCTGGTATCCCAATTAACAGCAACTTGGTTATTCATGTTGGTAATGATGTTCGCCTGAATGCATTTGGCCTGAAAGCGCGCCTACAGGGCGATTTAAAAATGATACAGGACCAGCGCGGCTTGGGCCTGAATGGGCAGATTAATATCCCATCCGGTAGTTTCCGCGCTTATGGACAGGACTTGATTGTTAACAAAGGGGTATTGCTGTTCTCCGGGCCACCGGATCAGCCGCTGCTTAATATTGAGGCAATCCGTAACCCTGATGCGACTGCCGATGGCGTGACTGCTGGTGTGCGCGTGACAGGTATGGCTGATTCACCACGGCTGGAAATATTCTCAGATCCGGCGATGTCGCAGCAAGAAGCGCTATCCTACTTGTTACGTGGACAAGGGCTGGGTAATTCGGGAGCAGACAGCGGACTGATGACCTCAATGCTGGTCGGCATGGGGGTTGCGCAAAGTGGTAAGCTTGTGGGTAAAATCGGTGAGGCATTTGGCGTCAGCAATCTGGCACTGGATACTCAAGGGGTTGGTGATAGCTCACAAGTGGTGGTGAGCGGCTATGTCACCAAAGATCTGCAAGTAAAATACGGTGTGGGTATATTTGATTCGCTGGCTACGTTAACATTACGTTATCGGTTGATGCCCAGGTTGTATCTGGAAGCGGTGTCTGGTATTGATCAGGCATTAGATGTGCTTTATCAGTTTGAGTTCTAACAATGCGAATTATTGTCTACGGTAGTTTACGGCGCAAGCAAGGTAACAGTCACTGGATGACGGACGCCCAATTGTTGGGCGAACATGACCTGGAAGGCTTTGATATGTACAACTTAGGTCATTATCCGGCAGTGGTTCCCGGAGATGGCACTGTGCATTGTGAAGTTTATCGGATTAACTCTTCTATTATGAATGAGTTAGATGAACTGAAGAGTAATACCAAGGATTATCGGCGTGAATTGATCCAGACGCCTTACGGCAGTGCCTGGATATACCTTTACCGTTTACCGGTTGAAGGATTACCACGAATTTATAGTGGTGATTGGCTTAAGCGCCATGAAGAAAATGATAAACCGCAAAGCTAGATAAGCAAAAAAAAACACCGCACAATGGCGGTGTTTTTGCGATTAACTTAAAAAGCACCTTTTCAGGAGGTGCTTTTTGCTATGTATTTTTTGTTATATAAAACAGGAAATTACTTCTTAGCACGTTCGAAAGAGGACAGGATTTCGGCTTTAGCGGCAGCGGCATCTTCCCAACCGTCAACTTTCACCCATTTGCCCGTTTCCAGATCTTTGTAATGCTCAAAGAAGTGTTTGATCTGAGCTTTCAGCAGCTCAGGCAGATCTTGCACGTCCTTAACGTGATCGTATTCTTTGGTCAGTTTGCTGTGTGGAACCGCGACCAGCTTGGCATCTTCGCCTGCTTCGTCAGTCATTTTTAACACGCCAACTGGGCGGCAACGAATCACTGAGCCTGGCTGCAACGGATATGGCGTTGGTACCAGCACATCAACCGGGTCCCCATCTAATGACAAGGTATTGTTGATGTAACCGTAGTTGCACGGATAAAACATCGCAGTAGACATGAAGCGGTCTACAAACAGAGATCCAGTCTCTTTATCGATTTCGTATTTGATCGGATCCGCGTTCGCCGGGATTTCGATCACAACATAGATATCTTCTGGCAGGTCTTTACCTGCGGGTACTTGGTTCAAGCTCATGTCGGTTTCCTTTTATCAAACCAGAAATGGAGTGCTGGCTATTATAGCCAAGTCTTATCTGAATTCCTGTCCTTTTCACTGCTTGATGATGGTGAGATTGCCTGAAACAAGGCCATTCCAGGAAGATAAAATACCGTCATTATCTAATTGCATCTATTTTAAGCTGTTTTTCCGGTGGTGGTTCAAGACGACTCTCTTAGCGCCGATAACTTAATCACATAATAAGACCGTCCGCTGTACTGCTAACACTTTGTAATCTTAACCATTTGCACACAACCGGAAAAAACCGATGTTAAAAAAGATTACCATTAAGAATGGGCTTATTGCCCAGTTAAGCCTTATGTCATTGATTTTATTAATCGTCAGCGTAATTGGCATTAATTCAATCCAGGAAAGCTCACGCGCATTACAGGCCATAAATCAAATCCAAGGGGAGGAACTGGGATCATTATCAAATAGCTTTACTGCTACATTAAGTGCCAGAACTGAGGCGGCATTGGCTATTCATCAATTAGAGATAGGTTTGATTGATGAGTCTTTGCAAACTGCAAAGCAGGCCGAAGAGTCGTTGGCATTATCACAAAAGGAGATGGCACGATTTGTCAGCGCAGTATCTGAGCGGGGAGATGGGCAGGAACTGGCGACTAATATCCAAAAAAGTTATAAAAATTATGTAGATAAAGGCGTTATGCCCATGTTGACGGCTATCAAGGCCGGTTACGCAGACGAGTATTACGAGGTGCTGGAAAAGAGCATTACTGATATCAGCAAAGCATTTAATAATGATGTCGCGACCTTTCGCAGTTATGCGTTGAATGCTGGCCATTTACAAATTGATAAAGCCAATAGTGCCGCCAAAATTAAATTAGCCATCATTGTGGCTGCGGGCATAATCACCTTAATTTCTGCGGTATTGGCGTGGTTTGCGCTTAAATACATCATTTTGCAGCCATTGGAGCAATCAATTCATCAGTTGGAATATATAGCCGATGGCGATTTAACTCACAATATCAACAGTGAGGGTAATACGGAATTGGCCCGGCTGGCAAAAGCGCTACAAACCATGCAGCAATCGCTGGTGGTGTCTGTCAGTAATGTGCGTGATGTCGGTGGTCAAATTGGTATTGGATCACGAGAATTAGCTGCAGGTAATAACCATTTGGCGGAACGAACTGAAGAATCGGCATCTTCATTAGAACAGACTGCGGCCAGTATGGAGCAGTTGACCTCGACGGTGAAAATGAATGCTGAAAACTCGGATCAAGCCAATCGTCTGGCAATGAGTGTGTCAGATATCGCCAGTAAAGGCAGTCAAGTCGTCAGTCACGTTGTTGATAAAATGCAGGCGATTACCACCAGTTCACGGCGTATCTCCGATATTATTGCTGTGATTGACGGCATTGCGTTTCAGACCAACATCTTAGCGCTTAATGCGGCAGTTGAAGCCGCCAGAGCCGGAGAACAAGGCCGTGGTTTCGCGGTGGTGGCGGGCGAGGTTCGCAATCTGGCTCAGCGCAGCGCACAATCAGCAAAAGAAATTAAAGACTTGATTGTTGAATCGCAAAATCGAGTGCGGGAAGGGGCGGATATGGCTGAATCCGCAGGGAAAACCATGCATGAGATTGCCGATGAAGTAAACCGAGTCACTGCATTGATGCGCGAAATCTCAGCTGCTTCTTATGAGCAAAGTAGCGGAATTGAGCAAGTGAATGTCGCTATAGCTCAGATGGATCAGGTGGCGCAACAGAATGCCACATTGGTGGAGCAAGCGGCTGCGGCAACGCGTTCATTAGAGGAACAAGCCGATGCGCTGTCAGCCAGTATGGCAGTATTTAAATTACAAGGTGATGAGCTGGCGGTCGTAGCATAAAAAAAACAGCGGCTTAGTGGGCCGCTGTTTTCTCATGTTAGCGATAGTTACTTAGCTTCTTCATCCGGGAATTTGGCGATAAAGCCTTCCGCATCTTCAACCATGGATTTAGTGCCCACGAAGAAAGGTGCGCGCTGGTGCAGTTTCTCCGGCACGATATCCAGAATGCGATTAACCCCATCAGTGGCTTTCCCACCGGCTTGTTCTGCCAGGAATGCCATTGGATTGCACTCATACAGCAAACGCAATTTGCCTTGCGGATGGCTGGCGGTGCTTGGGTAAATATAAATCCCACCTTTCAACAGGTTACGATGGAAGTCGGCCACCAGTGAGCCAATATAGCGCGAAGTGTATGGGCGCTGTGTGGCTTCATCCTGCTCCTGGCAATACTTGATGTATTTCTTCACACCCAATGGGAATTTAATATAGTTCCCTTCGTTGATGGAATACATGCAACCGGTTGCGGGATAACGCACCTTTTCGCCGGATAAACAGAAAACGCCCAGCGATGGATCATAAGTGAAGGTATGGACACCATAACCGGTGGTATACACCAACATGGTTGACGACCCGTACACCACATAGCCTGCCGCAACTTGCTTAGTGCCTGGTTGCAGGAAGTCTGCTTCTGTGATCGGTGTGCCAAATGGGGTGATGCGACGATAGATGGAGAAAATAGTACCGACGGACACATTCACGTCAATATTTGAAGAACCATCCAGCGGATCCATCAGAACCACATATTTGGCATTTTCTGCGCGGCCACCATCAAAGATAACAATGTCATCTTCTTCTTCTGAGGCGATACCGGCCACTTCGCCACGCGCTTTTAGGGCTGCTTTCAATTTTTCATTGGCAAACAGATCGAGTTTCATCTGGTCTTCGCCTTGAATATTTGAAACGCCGCTCGCACCTAAAATATCAACCAGACCTGCTTTGTTGATGTCGCGATGAATGATTTTTGCGCCGAGTTTGATTGCTGAAAGTAATGCAGTTAATTCGCCGGTGGCGTGAGAGAAGTCTAACTGTTTCTCAACGATGAATTCGCCTAACGTTTTCATGACACAATCCCTGAATCTACGGTTAAATATCGATTTATTAACGAACAACTCACTTAATGGCAGCAGTGTAGCCCAAAGGTAAGAATTATTCATAGGCAATTCCATTTCTTCTCTTTGATTCTGAGCGGTAGAATGGTGGCAAACTCGAAGCTATTAATACGGAAAATTTATGCGCATTCACATATTAGGTATCTGCGGCACTTTCATGGGCGGCTTGGCTATGCTCGCCCGTTCATTAGGTCATGAAGTGACGGGATCGGATGCTAACGTGTATCCGCCGATGAGCACACTGCTGGAGAATCAAGGGATCGACTTGATCCAGGGATATGATCCCGCTCAACTGGATCCTGCACCGGATCTCGTTATCATCGGCAATGCCATGACCCGTGGTAATCCTTGCGTTGAAGCAGTATTGGAACAAGGCATCCCGTATGTATCTGGGCCGCAATGGCTGCATGATCATGTGTTGCCGGGGCGTTGGGTATTAGCCATCGCCGGTACACACGGCAAGACCACCACGGCTGGGATGGTGGCCTGGATTCTGGAAGCTTGCGGTTATGAGCCTGGTTTTGTGATTGGTGGTGTGCCTGGTAATTTCGATGTTTCAGCTCGTTTAGGGAATAGCCCATTTTTTGTCATCGAAGCTGATGAATATGATTGCGCCTTTTTTGATAAGCGTTCCAAATTTGTTCATTACAGCCCAAGAACTTTGGTGATGAATAACCTTGAGTTTGATCATGCGGATATCTTTGATGACCTTAAAGCCATCCAGAAGCAATTCCATCATCTGGTGCGCTTAGTTCCAGGGACGGGCAAAATCATTGTTCCGGATAATGATAATCACTTAAAACAAGTGATGGCGATGGGCTGCTGGAGCGAACAAGAGCTGGTGGGTGAAACAGGTAGCTGGTTTGCACGTAAAGTTGCAGTGGATGCCAGTGTCTTTGAAGTGTTCCTCGACAATGAATTAGTGGGCGAGGTCAGTTGGTCATTGGTGGGTGAGCATAATATGCATAATGGTTTGATGGCCATTGCTGCTGCCCGTCATGTGGGCGTGCTACCGGCAGATGCTTGTCGGGCGCTGGGAGATTTTATTAATGCTCGTCGCCGGTTGGAATTACGCGGTGAAGCCCATGGTGTCACGGTTTATGATGATTTTGCCCATCATCCTACAGCAATTCTTGCGACACTGGCGGCGCTGCGCAGTAAAGTCGGCGGAACAGCACGAATTCTGGCGGTATTGGAACCTCGTTCTAACACCATGAAGTTGGGAATGTGTAGAAACGAATTGGCACCGTCATTAGGCCGAGCTGATGAAGTATTCCTGTTCCAGCCGCAGCATATTCCATGGCAAGTGGTCGAGGTTGCTGAAGCCTGTATCCAGCCAGCGTATTGGAGTGCTGATATTGATACGTTAGTTGATATGGTTGTCAAAACAGCCCAACCAGGGGATCACATTCTGGTGATGAGTAATGGCGGCTTTGGCGGTATTCACGACAAATTATTGAGCGCTTTGAGTCAAAAAGCAGAGCATGAGGCACAGTCTCAGGAATAAGCAGGATAAAAAAAGCCCCCGCATAGCGGGGGTAAAAGGGTTCGTCGGATAGACGACGAGGGATTATTCTGTTGTGGTAGTGATCTAATACATCCGTTAAATCAATATCATTTCCAATGAGTATTCTATTCAATAGCCAGAAAATTCATCCTTGTCTTAATTTTCAACCTATTGAATAAACCATCGAAATATCGAAAACCTAAAATAGAAAGTATGCCCCTTATTACGGGGCATTTACTTTTATTTCTTAAACTTATTTGTAGATCTCAGCAGTGGCATGCCAGTTGTTCTCTTCGCGAGCTTCAATCACTTTGTAAGCTTTAGCGCCCATTGCATCGGCTTTCTCAGACAGTGCCTGGCGAATATCAGAAGGTGCACCATTCAGGCCACTGACGGTAATAGTCCCCATTGGCTGTAAGTTTTCAGTCTGATTTCCACTAATGGAATCAGCTGCAAAAACACCAAATGACAGCGCAGATAAAATGCTCATGGTTGCGATAGTAGTTTTAACTTTCATATTATTGCCTCTATTTATTCTTTTATCACTTCATAGGAAGTGTGATTTACGTCACGAAAATGAGTATACATCTAGTAACTAAGAATATTAATAGCTAGCTAATAATATTTAGCGTCACTTTATCGTGGGTTATTACTTTTTAAGAACCAAAAGGAATAAAAACTGATTAAAAAACAGCAATTTTAAGAAAAAATAGTGTTTTTTCAATGTGATAAGTGTTTTTGACTAAAAGTGCGAAAGAGTATGGTGATTTTGACCAAAAATGGAATAAAAGTAGGGGTATTGAGTGATTTTAAATAGATGAGGCAGTCTGATGCCCTGTTTATTGCGAGATATTTAGGACTAATAAGGTAGAGATGTACCAAATGAGAAAATGCGGCATATAGGCCGCATCTATAAATTCGTGGAGAATTAAAGCTCTTGTTCGAACAAACGGAGGATGGCCTCGTGTAACTGTTCGACAGTGAAACCCCTGGCTGGCGTGGTAAAAATGGTATCGTCCCCCGCAATGCTGCCTAGAATACCTTCCGCTTTACCTAATGAGTCCAGTAGGCGCGCGATCAATTGGGCCGCACCTGGGCTGGTGTTAATCACCACCACCGAATCGTTATAATCGACATCCAATACCAGGTTCTTTAGTGGGCTGCTGGTTGTTGGAACGCCTAATTCAGCCGGTAGACAATAAACCATCTCCATTTTTGCATTACGCGTTCTGACCGCACCAAATTTGGTCAACATGCGCGAAACTTTGGACTGATTAATATTTTCAAAGCCTTCTTCCTGCAAGGCCAAAACGATTTCACCTTGAGAACTGAATTTCTCTTCTTTCAATAACGCTTTAAACGCCTTGATAAGATCTTCTTGTTTGGCGGGGTTACGCATTTTTTATGCCCTGAACAGTCAATAGTGAATAGGATTATTATGCATATAAATGAATTTTTATTCAACATGACTATGGAGTATTGGTGATAAAAGCCCTGATATCAAGGTGTGCTGAAATTCTAACACTAACCGCCTGTTACGATTATGCTAAATCAGCTTTTTTTAACATTAGTGCTGAGTAGCTAAAATGTTATTAAAATGATGTTGTTTTGATGTAAAGGAAGGGTGTAATGTAACCGCCGATTAACCTGTCATGAATACTGCGAGGAATTTTAGAATAATGTGCGCTATATCATTAATGAATAAGCGATTTACTCTAAAATAGACAAACCTTATGCGCCTTTTTGATGCGTGATATCTCAATCTGACTGTTAATAGATTGTGTTTAAAATCGCAATAAATTAAGGTTCGTAAATAGATGAATTCACGGCAAATTTAAATTAAATATAATAAGGAGTATAGGATGAAAGTTGCAGTTCTCGGTGCCGCTGGTGGTATCGGCCAGGCCCTCGCTCTTCTACTCAAGACCCAGCTTCCTTCAGGTTCAGACCTCTCATTATATGATATCGCGCCAGTGACTCCTGGTGTTGCGGTTGATCTGAGCCACATCCCAACTGCTGTTAATATTAAAGGTTTCAGCGGTGAAGATGCTACCCCGGCCCTGAAAGGGGCAGATATTGTTCTGATCTCTGCGGGTGTCGCACGTAAACCTGGCATGGATCGC
The DNA here is from genome assembly GCF_030433455.1 of Yersinia sp. 22-579. NCBI lineage: Bacteria > Pseudomonadati > Pseudomonadota > Gammaproteobacteria > Enterobacterales > Yersiniaceae > Yersinia > Yersinia sp. 22-579. The sequence goes on from NZ_JAUJTZ010000009.1 coordinate 47,163, forward strand.
TCAGATCTGTTCAATGTGAACGCGGGTATTGTTCGTAATCTGGTTGAGCAAATCGCGCGTACTTGCCCGAAAGCATTAATCGGTATTATTACTAACCCAGTTAATACAACCGTTGCTATCGCGGCAGAAGTACTGAAAAAAGCCGGTGTTTACGATAAAAACAAATTATTCGGTATTACAACCCTCGATACCATCCGCTCAAATACCTTTGTTGCAGAACTGAAAGGTAAGCAACCTCAGGATATCGAAGTGCCAGTTATTGGCGGCCATTCAGGTGTGACCATTCTTCCATTGCTTTCACAAATTCCAGGTATCAGCTTCACAGAACAAGAAGTTATTGATCTGACTAAGCGTATCCAGAATGCAGGCACTGAAGTTGTCGAAGCAAAAGCCGGTGGCGGGTCAGCAACTCTGTCTATGGGGCAAGCTGCTGCACGCTTCGGTCTTTCTTTGGTTCGTGCTTTGCAAGGCGAAAGCAATGTTGTGGAATGTTCTTACGTTGAAGGTGACGGCAAGTATGCCCGCTTCTTTGCTCAGCCAATTCTATTGGGTAAAGATGGCGTAGTGGAACGGAAAGATATCGGCAAACTGAGTGCTTTTGAACAACAAGCACTGGAAAACATGCTAGATGTTCTGCATAAAGATATTGAGTTAGGCGAGCAGTTCGTCAAATAAATCAGTGTAGTAGGGGCTATAATAGCCCCTTGAATGACACCATCAACCGCCGATGCAGTTTATTGGCGGTTTTTTTATGCTTCGGTTATAGGCTGTCTTATTCTCACTTTTCGGTCGAGAAGTGCACCGGTTTTTGAGTCAAAATAGCGTGTTGGCCAAATTTCAGAAGGATGTATTTCCAGGCATTCTGCAATCAACCATTCTCCCTTAGGCCAAGGCCGAGTTAGCGCATTAGCAAGCGCGGAAGAGCTTAAACCTGCTTTTCGAGAGACTGCTGCCAGAGTGGTGTCTTTTTTACGTAGTGCCGCAATGATGTCAGCTGGGTGCCAATCAGATTTCCTTAAAATCATCTTTAATCCTTTTTTTTTCTAAGCCGCTGGCGTGTTAGTGATATAAATAACGGTACATTGTTAATCATACGGTGAACAGAAAGTAATCATTTAGAAGTATTCTAACATTTATTTTCTGAAAGATTTTAAATGTTTTCTAAATATTCCTTTTTTGTGTCGTAACGCATATTAGGAAGCAACACCATGAAAAAAGAGTGGTTTGCCGCTAAGGAATTGGCCGGTCTTGATGGGCTACCGTCATCACCACAAGGAGTTAACCTCATGGCTAAACGTGAGGGATGGGAACAGCGCCGCCGCCGTGGTGTTCAAGGCAAGGCTGTCGAGTACCATATTGAAAGTTTACCTCCCACTATACTGAATTCATTACAGTTAAGGGAAGACCCTGCTCAATATACAACAACACGACAGGACCCGCTGGTTCTCTGGGTTGAAGCGTATTATCACTTTACTGAGGCTGAACGTGAGCAAGTCATTACGTTTATTTTTCGTGAGGGCGCTAAAAGCTTGATAGAGCGGTTGACGACAGATTAGTGCAGGGGTTGTTGCCAATGGATAACTCCGGCAATGACACCGGAGTTTCCATATAATTTCTTAAAACGAACGTTGTACGGCGATATGCGCCAAACCTTCTAAAGCCAGGCGATAATCGCTTTCAGGGAGAACCTGCAAAGCAGCAATGGCTTTATCTGCCTCTTCTTCAGCACGCTGGCGGGTATAATCGAGTGAGCCACACTGCTGCATTGCAGCTAATACGGGTTCGAGTAAATGGCGGCCATTACCTTCTTCAATGGCTTGCCGAATCATTGCGGCTTGCTCTGGCGTTCCATTGTGCATTGCATGCAGTAAAGGGAGGGTTGGTTTGCCTTCGTTCAGGTCATCACCGGTATTTTTACCCAAAGTGGTGCCATCTGAACTGTAATCCAGCAGGTCATCGATAAGTTGAAAAGCGGTGCCAAGATAGCGGCCATAATTCTGTAAGGCGAGTTCCTGCTCTTCAGTCGCATCGGATAAGACCGCCGCCGACTGCGAAGCTGCTTCGAACAAGCGGGCTGTCTTGCTGTAAATGACCTGCATATAGTTTTCTTCAGTGATGTCAGGATTATTGCAGTTCATTAACTGCAAAACTTCACCTTCCGCAATCACGTTGGTTGCGTCTGACATCAATGTAAGAACACGCAGCGATTCAAGGCTGGTCATCATCTGGAATGAGCGGGTATAGATATAGTCGCCCACCAATACACTGGCAGCATTACCAAAGGCGGCATTGGCTGTAGCCTTACCACGGCGCATATCTGATTCATCGACGACATCATCATGCAGCAGAGTTGCTGTATGGATAAATTCAATCAATGCCGCGACCGTAATATGTTTAGTGCCTTGATAGCCAAGCGCTCGAGCCACCAAAACCGCGATCATGGGACGGATACGTTTCCCACCGCCACTGATAATGTAATGACCCAATTGATTGATGAGGACAACATCAGAGTTCAATTGATCGAGAATGGTTGTGTTTACAGCCGCCATATCTGGCGCGGTTAAGTCGATAATCTTTTCTAGGTTCATTGTTATATTCAGCTGTTTTTCTCTTTAACTGCGACGAGATTACCGCCCACATTATTACATGACGTTCCCTGAGACCATGATTGTACTTGAAAAATCCATCAAATAAACGAGATGTAAGAAACTGTGCTTTTTTTCTTCTCTTGGGCTGATTATATACTTGTCATTCACTACATTTTTGCGTAGAATTCGCGCCCTATTGTGAATATTTATAGTGCGCTCTGGACTACAAAAGTGGAGTGTGCGGAAAGCGGAGTTTTATATGTACGCGGTTTTCCAAAGTGGTGGTAAACAACACCGAGTAAGCGAAGGTCAAACCATTCGCCTGGAAAAGCTGGACATCGCAACTGGTGAAGCTGTTGAGTTTGACCAAGTTCTGATGATTGCTAACGGTGAAGAAATCAATATCGGCGCTCCTTTAGTTGTCGGTGGCGTGGTTAAGGCTGAAGTCGTTGCTCACGGTCGTGGCGAGAAGATTAAGATTGTTAAATTCCGTCGTCGTAAGCATTACCGTAAGCAGCAAGGTCATCGTCAGTGGTTCACTGATGTTAAAATCACCGGTATCAGCGCTTAAGATTTAGGAGAGCGGATAAATGGCACATAAAAAGGCTGGTGGCTCGACTCGTAACGGTCGTGACTCCGAAAGTAAACGTCTTGGCGTAAAACGTTTTGGCGGCGAAGCAGTTTTGGCAGGCAGCATCATCGTTCGTCAGCGTGGCACTAAGTTCCATGCAGGCATCGACGTAGGTTGCGGCAAAGACCACACTCTGTTTGCTTTGAAAGACGGTAAAGTCAAGTTCGAAGTTAAAGGCCCGAAAAACCGTAAATTTATCAGCATCGAAGCTGAATAAGTTTTTCGCGTCCTGTAAATAGATGTAAGCCCTGCAATTTCGTTGCGGGGCTTTTTACATTTCTGGGTTAACCCCCCTGGTAAAAAATGGATACGAAGCAGCAGGCTGGTTTAGGTATTTTTTTGGCACTAACCACTGCCGTATTCTGGGGTGCCTTGCCGATTGCAATGAAGCAAGTACTCGAGGTCATGGAGCCTTATACCATTGTTTGGTATCGCTTTATGATGGCGGCTATCGGCTTGGGGATTATTCTGGCTTCGCGTCGTCAGTTGCCTTCTCTTAAACTTTTTCGCCAACGTCGCTGGCTAGTATTACTGATAGTTGCGACTTGTGGCTTGCTGGGGAATTTCATCTTCTTCAGCTCATCATTACAATATCTCAGCCCGACCACATCTCAGGTTATCGGGCAACTCTCGCCGGTCGGGATGATGGTTGCCAGTGTGCTGATTTTAAAAGAGCGGATGCGCATCACCCAGGTTATCGGTGCGGTCATGCTGATTTGTGGGCTGCTGTTATTTTTTAATACTAGTCTGCATGAACTCTTTACTCGCATGACTGATTATACCCTTGGCGTGGCATTGGGGGTTTGTGCAGCGGTTGTCTGGGTCAGCTATGGTGTTGCCCAGAAGGTGCTATTAAGGCGTATGGCATCGCAACAAATCTTATTATTGTTGTACACTTTATGTGCAATTGCATTATTCCCATTAGCAAAGCCCGCCGTTATTTTTCAGCTAAATGGGTGGCAGTTTGCCTGTTTACTGTTCTGTGGGGTTAATACCCTGGTTGGTTATGGTGCTTTGGCTGAAGCCATGGCGCGCTGGCAGGCCGCGCAGGTAAGTGCACTCGTCACATTGACGCCGCTGTTTACCTTGTTCTTTTCAATCTTATTGGCGCTGGCCTGGCCAGATATGTTCGCCGCACCATCTCTTAACTTTGTGGGATACGTAGGCGCATTCGTGGTAGTGGCAGGTGCAATGTTTTCCGCAATTGGGCACCGTTGGTGGCCACGTCGGACAGAAATAAATCGGGTTGCTGCGCAAAAATAGCAGCTCGGTGAATGATTTACGGAGAAAGTAAATGAAGTTTGTAGATGAAGCTACAATTTTGGTTGTAGCCGGTGACGGTGGTAACGGTTGTGTCAGTTTCCGTCGCGAGAAATATATTCCTAATGGTGGTCCTGACGGTGGTGATGGTGGTGATGGTGGTGATATTTATCTGCTGGCTGATGAAAACCTCAACACACTGATTGATTACCGCTTTGTGAAGTCTTTCCGTGCTGAGCGCGGTGAGAATGGGCAGAGCCGTGACTGTACCGGTAAACGCGGTAAAGACATTACCATTAAAGTCCCTGTTGGTACTCGTGTACTGGATCAAGGTACTGGTGAGATTGTTGGCGATATGACTCGCCACGGTCAGCGCCTAATGGTGGCAAAAGGCGGTTTCCACGGATTGGGTAATACCCGTTTCAAATCCTCAGTAAACCGCGCGCCTCGTCAGAAAACTATGGGGACGGAAGGCGAAACTCGTGAGTTGATGCTGGAGCTGCTGTTACTGGCTGATGTGGGTATGTTGGGTTTACCTAATGCCGGTAAATCAACCTTTATTCGCGCCGTTTCTGCTGCTAAACCAAAAGTTGCTGATTATCCATTTACCACGCTGATCCCAAGTCTGGGTGTGGTTCGTATGGATCACGAGCAGAGCTTTGTGGTGGCAGATATCCCTGGTCTGATTGAAGGTGCTTCTGACGGTGCTGGTTTAGGTATTCGTTTCCTCAAACATTTGGAACGTTGCCGCGTACTATTGCATTTAGTGGATTTAGCTCCGATCGATGAATCTGATCCGGTAGAAAACGCCAAAATCATTATTAATGAGCTGCAACAATACAGCGAAAACCTTGCCCAGAAGCCACGCTGGCTTGTTTTCAACAAGATTGACCTGGTAGGGCCGGAAGAAGCTGAAGTACGCGCTAAGGCCATCGTAGAAGCTCTGGGATGGGAAGATAAGTATTATATGATCTCAGCTGCGAATCGCGATAACGTGAACGCCTTATGCTGGGATGTAATGAACTTCCTGAACTCACAACCTAAAGCGATGGCTATTGCTGAAAGCGCGCCAGAAAAAGTTGAATTCATGTGGGACGATTATCATCGTGAACAACTGGCTGAAGTGGAAGCTGAAGCAGAATCAGAAGACGACGATGATTGGGATGAAGAAGATGATGACGGCGTAGAGTTCATCTACGAACGTTAAGTTTCCCAGTAGTTGCACGTCAGTGAAGTAGGATGTGAACAAGGGCTGCCATTCGTGGTGGCCCTTTTGTTTGCAAGAGGAGCGCTGGTATTATTAAACTCGTTTAGCTGTGTGTGGTCGCCGGTATCCAGCATTGTGCTCTTAGCCCTGAACGGTCAGAACGATTTTCCAGCGTTAGCCTGCCTTGGTGCAGTTGGGCAATTCGGATCACAATATTCAGCCCTAAGCCGCTGCCGCCGTAGCGTTGGTCCATGCGACGAAATGCCTGCGTCAGTTCACCTGCTTGTTCCTGCTTTATTCCTGGCCCTTCATCCATGACTTGCAACAGAGTCCCCTGTGCTTCAGAAGACAGTTTGACTGAAATTTGACTGCCGACCGGGCTGTAGCGATGTGCATTTTCAACCAGATTACGCAGCATTAAACGCAGCAATGTGGCATCGCCCTGAGTTTGAGCATCAGAGGGGAGTTCCCAACATAGGCTTTGCTGACGCTGAGCACACATTTCTTCCAGCTCTTCTTTCAGTGGCTGTACCACGTTCTCTATCCAATCCAATGTCTGATAAAGGCCACTGGCAAAATTCTGACCTGCCCGCGACAGCATCAATAGCTGTTCAATGGTATGCATCAATAAATCAATTCGGCTGATAAGTGACTTACTTTCAGCAATACCTTGCTGTTCCATTAATTCAAGATGCAGCCGGATACCGGCAAGGGGGGTACGTAGCTCGTGTGCAGCATCGGCGGTAAACAGGCGCTCTTGCGCAATGGTATTGGAGAGTCGGGATAGCAATTGATTAAGGGTAGAAGTCACAGAGACAATTTCTTGCATGTCACTGTTTACGACGACAGGGGTCAGGTTATCTGCGGAGCGCTCAGCCAATTTCTGCTGTAATTGATCCAGTGGTCGAATTATCCAACTGATGGCCCAGAAAGAAAGCAGCAGGGTAATCGTCATCATAATGAGTGACGGTGCAAGCAGTGAGGCTATGGCCTCAGCTATTTCAGTATCAACCCGCTCATTGCGCACTTTGGCGCTCAGCGTTTCATCAACCAAAAAGCTGATTTGCTCTTGGCTTTCATGCCACAACCAAAATGCACTGATTAACTGGGTAATCAGTAATATTAACGCTAACATTAAAATGAGACGACGCCGCATACTGACCATCATAGTGCTTCCAGCCGATAGCCAATACCCCGAACTGTCCGGATCCGATCTTTGCCCAATTTACGCCGCAGGTTGTGGATATGTACTTCCAACGTATTGGAGCCAAGATCGTCATTCCAGGTATACAGATCTTGTTGCAATAACTCACGATTGACGGTTTGACCCGCTCGCATGATTAAACGCGACAAAATCGCAAATTCTTTTGGTGTGACTTCCAGCGGCTGCCCCTGCAAACACACTTGCTGTGTTGATAGGTTGAGGCTCAGGTCATCTTGTTGTATCAGATTGTCACTTTGCCCTTGATAGCGGCGGATCAGCGCTCGTACACGGGCCAATAATTCTGCCAGAGCGAAAGGTTTTATCAGATAATCGTCAGCTCCGGCATCCAGCCCATCAACTCTATCCTCAAGGGCATCACGAGCAGTGAGGATAAGCACGGGTAGCGTGATGTGTTGGCGTCGCCATTGACGCAGCAATACTGCGCCATCCTGATCCGGTAAACCGAGATCGAGAATAACCATGCTGTACTGACTGGAGAGTAACAAACTATGCGCTTGTGCCGCGGTGCCAGCACAGTCGCAGGCATAGCCTCCGCTGGTCAGCGCCATAGCTATCCCTCGTTGCAGTAGTTCATCATCTTCGACAATCAGTAGTTTCATCGTTTTTAGTTGTTCTGATAAATGTCTTTATACAGTCGGCTTTCGAAACGCACCAATGGCGCGCGGCGATTTTTTTGATCTTCAGGTGGCACAGCGTAGCCTGACAAGAATTGCACAAAAGCCATGCGTTGCCCACTGGCGGTAGTAATAAATCCGGCCAAATTGTAGACGCCTTGTAATGCGCCTGTTTTAGCTGAAACTTTGCCGTCAACACCCGCTTCGTGCAACCCACCACGATAGCGTAATGTGCCGTCGTAGCCTGATAATGGCAGCATTGAGATAAAGTTAAGCTCTTGATCATGCTGAGCTATATACTGTAAGGCCTGCATCATGGTTGCCGGTGAAATAAGGTTATGGCGTGATAAGCCCGACCCATCCACGACAATACTGTTCCCCAGATCCACACCTGCTTTTTGTCGCAACACCTGGCGTACCGCATCAGCACCGGCGCGCCATGTTCCCGGCACGCCAAAACGCTGATGACCAATGGTTCTAAATACGGTGTCAGCAATCATGTTGTCAGACTTTTTCAACATGATTTTCAGCAAGTCATGTAACGGCGCTGATTGAGCTTGAGCTAATACGGTTCCAGCGGCATTGGGGGTCGTCTGGCGGCGTAAACTGCCATCAATTTGGATGTCAGCTTTTTTTAATTCATCTTTCAAAATAGCACCGGCATAGCTGGCCCCATTTTGTACTGCAAAGGCCAAAGGCAGCGGTTCACTGCGCTGTGTCAGGCAGCCGGTCAGGGTGAATCGGTTTAATTCACCAGGCACCACATCTAATTCGCAATATTGCGCATCAGGCGAACCTTTGGCTAAGGTGCGAACTTCACTAAACATCTGCACCGGGTAATAAGATGCGACTCGGATAAATGCCATGTCACCTGGATTCGGTGCGCTATAAAGAGAGACAGAAAAACAGTTACGATCGACAATCGCGGCCGCAGGCGGCGCACTAAAGCACTGTGTCATATCGTTCCACGGCCAACCTGGAGCTTTGTCATGGCTGGCAAACACCGACGTATCAATAATCAAATCACCGGCGATTTGTTTTACACCCGATTTTCTTAATGTCGCCACCATATTACGCAATTGCTGGCGTGTTAAAGTGGGGTCGCCATCAAAACGTGCGATCAAATTGCCACGTAAAATCCCATCACTAATCGTGCCGTGGCTTTCTAATGTGGTATTGAAGCGAAAATCTGGCCCAAGCTGCAATAATGCCGCCAGCGCAGTCAGGACTTTTTGCGTACTGGCAGGTAATGCCATCTGCTGAGCGTGATAGTCTATTGCTGGGGTTGTGGCCCCGATTTTTTGTACGACTAACGCAAGATTTGCCCCATCAGGCAGATATTGTGTGTAATTCTCAACCTGAGCCGCATTGGCATTAGATATGCTGATATTGATCGCAATAGCACAGGCCAATCCACTGACAATTCGTGAAAAATGCATAATTTCGGTATAACTGCTGAATAACGTGTTGCCATACTACGGTGCAACGAGGGCGAAAGTAAACGATGACCCTAAAGGAACTCTACGTTAAAATGCATATCAAAATGCAAAATTGATCCTGACTTGGGGTTTTGGCTCCGGGGTGATTTTTTTTGTTTATCGCCTGGAGGCGGGTAGGGCATCAAACTAGCCGTATTTTCATTCGAAAACGTTAGGATGACGGTTTTTTGAACAGGATAGATTTAGAGGTATTTAAAAGATGAAACAGATTCCGATGACGGTAAATGGCGCAGAGAAACTGCGCGAAGAGCTGGATTATTTAAAAGGCGTTCGCCGCCCTAAAATTATCGCTGATATCGCCACTGCCCGTGAGCATGGTGATTTAAAAGAAAATGCAGAATATCATGCAGCCCGTGAGCAGCAAGGGTTCTGTGAAGGTCGTATTCAAGAAATAGAAGCGAAGCTTTCTAATGCGCAGGTGATTGATATCACTAAAATGCCAAATAATGGCCGCGTTATTTTTGGTGCCACTGTACGTGTATTAAATGTGGTTTCTGAAGAAGAGCAGCAATACCGGATTGTAGGTGATGACGAGGCTGATTTTAAACAAAATCTTATTTCAGTTAACTCACCTATTGCTCGTGGCCTGATTGGTAAAGAAGTCGATGACGTGGTTGTTATTCGTACTCCAGGTGGCGAAGTAGAATATGAAATTCTTACCGTAGATTATGTGTAATACTTGTTCATCTGAATAGTAAGTACACATTGTTTATAAAAAATGAAGTTGTAAAGAAAAGTAAAAGGCCGCTTGCGGCCTTTTATCAGAACAAAGTGCATGGCACCTTTTCTCTAAAACAAGCGTCATTAACGCGGTAAAATAATTTTGCGCTCTTTTGCTGGGCGATAGAGCACTAAAATATTACCGATGATTTGGACGTTAACGGCACCGGTCTCACGCACGATGGCATCAGCAATTAGGGCTTTGGTTTCACGCTCTTCTGCAGTGATCTTCACCTTGATAAGTTCATGATGTTCCAGCGTTTGTTCGATTTCAGCCAGCACCCCTTCGGTTAACCCGTTGTTGCCCAGCATCACTACTGGCTTTAACGGATGGGCCAGGCTTTTCAGGTGTTGTTTTTGTTTGTTATTCAGATTCATCGTCTTTTTTGCTTAAGTTGGGATTGAAAACGGTTCATTCTACCGCCATCTCATGTGTATCACCAAATCGGTCTACGCCGAGAGGGAGTTTACGCGAGCTAAGCAAGAGATGCGCGGGCTCTTAATTAAGATAGTTGGAAAAAGAGATGTCTAATAAAAAGCGTTCGGCTAGCTCCAGTCGCTGGTTACAAGAACACTTTAGCGATAAATATGTCATTCAGGCACAGAAAAAGGGGCTACGCTCCCGCGCCTGGTTTAAACTTGATGAAATACAACAGAGCGATAAGCTTTTTAAACCGGGTATGACTGTGGTCGATTTAGGCGCAGCACCTGGTGGTTGGTCCCAATATGTTGTAACCCAGATCGGTGGTAAAGGGCGGGTCATCGCATGTGATCTTCTACCAATGGATCCTATCGTTGGTGTCGATTTCCTTCAGGGCGATTTTCGTGATGAACTGGTTCTGAAAGCTTTACTTGAACGTGTTGGGGATAAAAAGGTTCAGGTGGTCATGTGTGATATGGCCCCGAATATGAGTGGTACTCCGGCCGTCGATATTCCTAAATCAATGTATCTGGTTGAATTAGCTTTAGATATGTGTCGTGATGTACTTGCACCAGGCGGAAGTTTCCTGGTGAAGGTGTTCCAGGGAGATGGCTTTGATGAATACCTACGGGAAATTCGCTCCCTGTTTACGAAAGTTAAGATTCGTAAGCCAGACGCTTCTCGTGCGCGATCGCGTGAAGTGTACATTGTAGCGACAGGGCGGAAACTGTAGTACCCTAACGCTGTTTGTTAACACAGTTGTAATATGAGGTTAATCCCTTGAGTGACATGGCGAAAAACCTAATTCTCTGGTTAGTTATTGCAGTCGTACTGATGTCTGTATTCCAGAGCTTTGGACCCAGCGAATCGAATGGCCGTAGAGTGGATTACTCTACTTTCATGTCCGACGTAACCCAAGATCAGGTTCGTGAAGCACGTATCAATGGACGTGAAATTAACGTTAGTAAGAAAGATAACAGCAAATATACGACTTTCATTCCGGTCAACGATCCAAAGCTGTTAGATACCTTATTGACTAAAAATGTGAAAGTTGTTGGTGAGCCACCGGAAGAGCCGAGCTTGCTGGCCTCTATCTTTATTTCTTGGTTCCCAATGCTGTTGCTGATTGGGGTCTGGATCTTCTTTATGCGTCAAATGCAGGGCGGCGGTGGCAAAGGGGCAATGTCCTTTGGCAAGAGCAAAGCCCGAATGCTGACAGAAGATCAGATAAAAACTTCTTTTGCTGATGTGGCGGGTTGCGACGAAGCAAAAGAGGAAGTCAGTGAATTGGTTGAGTACTTACGTGAGCCAAGCCGTTTCCAGAAACTGGGCGGTAAAATTCCGAAAGGCGTATTGATGGTCGGCCCTCCGGGGACAGGTAAAACCTTGCTGGCGAAAGCCATTGCAGGGGAAGCTAAAGTACCATTCTTCACCATCTCGGGTTCTGACTTCGTAGAAATGTTCGTTGGTGTGGGTGCATCCCGTGTCCGTGACATGTTTGAACAGGCTAAAAAAGCCGCGCCTTGTATCATCTTTATCGATGAAATTGATGCGGTAGGCCGTCAGCGTGGTGCAGGTCTGGGTGGCGGTCATGACGAACGTGAACAGACACTGAACCAAATGCTGGTTGAGATGGATGGCTTTGAAGGCAATGAAGGCATCATCGTCATCGCGGCAACTAACCGTCCAGACGTTCTTGACCCAGCGTTACTGCGTCCGGGCCGTTTCGACCGTCAGGTTGTGGTTGGTTTACCGGATGTACGTGGACGTGAACAGATTCTGAAAGTCCACATGCGTCGCGTACCACTAGATATCGACATTGATGCTTCTGTTATCGCTCGTGGTACACCAGGTTTCTCTGGTGCTGACCTGGCCAACCTGGTCAACGAAGCCGCACTGTTTGCCGCTCGCGGTAACAAGCGCGTCGTTTCCATGGTTGAGTTCGAGAAAGCGAAAGATAAAATTATGATGGGTGCGGAACGTCGCTCCATGGTAATGACAGAAGCGCAGAAAGAATCAACGGCATACCATGAAGCAGGGCATGCGATCATTGGTCGCCTGGTGCCTGAACATGACCCAGTACATAAAGTGACCATTATTCCTCGTGGTCGTGCATTGGGTGTGACATTCTTCCTGCCGGAAGGTGATGCAATCAGCGCCAGCCGTCAGAAACTGGAAAGCCAGATCTCGACTTTGTATGGTGGTCGTCTTGCTGAAGAGATCATTTATGGCCCGGAAAAAGTCTCTACCGGTGCTTCGAATGATATCAAAGTGGCAACGTCTATTGCGCGTAACATGGTGACTCAGTGGGGCTTCTCCGAGAAACTGGGGCCGTTGCTGTATGCTGAAGAAGAAGGCGAAGTATTCCTTGGCCGTTCAGTGGCGAAAGCCAAGCATATGTCCGATGAAACCGCGCGTATTATCGATCAGGAAGTTAAATTACTTATTGAGCGTAACTACCAGCGTGCACGTAAATTGCTGTTAGAAAACATGGATGTCCTTCATTCCATGAAAGATGCGCTGATGAAGTATGAAACTATTGATGCACCGCAGATTGATGACTTGATGAATCGCAAAGAAGTTCGCCCGCCAGCGGGTTGGGATGATGCGAACAAGACTAAATCAACGGACAACGATAGTACGCCAAAGGCACCTACGCCGGTTGATGAGCCACATACACCAACGCCAGGCAATACGATGTCAGAACAATTGGGCGATAAGTAAGTCTACTGTTGGCATCTATACTCTAAATAATTCGAGTTGCAGGAAGGCGGCAAGTGAATGAATCCCGATGAGTTGACGCCAGTCAATGATTCGGGTGACAAATCTGCTGGGAGCAGATTTGAACGCTGCTTGCAGTGGCCTCAACGAGGCGAGGCCCATGGACGGGCCGAGTAACGAGAGCAGCTAACGCACATGCAGCTTGAAGTATACCGAGTATAAAGCGTTGTGATTAATATAAACCTCGGGCTTGCCCGGGGTTTTTCTTTTTCTATGATATAGAATCGAAGTGAATTGCCACTTTAAGGCGCGAACGCATGCATTTAACGGCCAGAGATCTGGTTTTGGATCTCACTCGCCCACAAGTAATGGGTATCTTGAATGTCACACCGGATTCATTTTCAGATGGTGGGCGTCACAATAATCTTGATAAAGCATTACAACACGCCGAACGGATGTTATCAGCCGGTGCTACGCTGATTGATATTGGCGGAGAATCTACCCGCCCAGGCGCTACTGAAGTCAGTGAACAAGAAGAACTTGATCGGGTCGTGCCTGTGGTAGAAGCGCTGGCGAAACGTTTTGATGTTTGGTTATCTGTCGATACATCTAAAGCGGCGGTTATCACCGAGTCGGCTCGTGCGGGCGCTCATCTCATCAATGATATTCGTTCGTTGCAAGAGCCTGGTGCACTTGAAGCTGCGGCTAAAACTGGGTTACCGGTGTGTCTTATGCATATGCAAGGGCAGCCACAGAGTATGCAGCAGTCCCCTCATTACGATGATCTGATGGCCGATGTAAATCAGTTTTTTAAGCACCATATTGACCGCTGTATTGCGGCTGGTATCGCAAAAAGTAAATTGTTACTCGACCCAGGCTTCGGTTTCGGTAAAAATCTGGCGCATAATTATCAGCTACTGGCACGCTTGGCCGAACTTCACCATTTTGAGTTGCCACTTTTGGTCGGGATGTCACGAAAATCAATGGTCGGTCAGCTACTGAATGTTCCGCCACAACAGCGGGTTATTGGTAGTGTGGCTTGTGCTGTTATTGCCGCCATGCAAGGTGCACAGATTGTCAGGGTGCACGATGTCAAAGAAACTGTCGAGGCGATGCGAGTCGTCGAGGCAACACTTTCAGCGAAGGGATGAATAAAAATTATGAGCGACCGTAAATACTTTGGTACAGATGGCATTCGCGGCAAAGTGGGTGACAGTCCGATTACGCCAGATTTTGTATTAAAGCTCGGCTGGGCCGCCGGAAAGGTTCTGGCTCGACATGGTTCTCGTAAAATTATTATTGGTAAAGATACACGTATTTCTGGCTACATGTTGGAGTCTGCACTTGAAGCTGGCTTGGCTGCTGCTGGGCTATCTGCCTCATTTACCGGCCCTATGCCGACGCCTGCGGTTGCTTACCTGACGCGAACTTTCCGTGCAGAAGCCGGTATCGTTATTTCTGCCTCTCATAATCCTTTCTATGACAATGGCATCAAGTTCTTCTCAATTGATGGCACTAAATTGCCTGATGATGTGGAAGAAGCCATTGAAGCCGAGATGGAAAAACCACTCACTTGCGTAGAGTCTGCGGAACTGGGTAAAGCTAACCGCATTGTGGATGCTGCGGGCCGCTATATTGAATTTTGTAAAGGGACATTCCCGAGCGAGCTCAGTTTGAATGAGCTGAAAATTGTGGTCGATTGCGCCAATGGGGCGACTTATCACATTGCGCCAAGTGTATTACGTGAGCTAGGGGCAACCGTGATTACCATTGGCTGTGAGCCAGATGGTATGAACATTAACGAAAAATGCGGTGCTACAGATGTCCGTTTGCTGCAAGAGCGTGTTCTTGCAGAGAAGGCAGATGTTGGCCTTGCCTTTGATGGTGATGGTGACCGGCTGATGATGGTCGATCATTTGGGTAACAAGGTTGATGGTGACCAAATCCTCTACATTATTGCCCGTGAAGGTTTGCGTCAGGGTCAACTGAAAGGCGGTGCTGTCGGCACTTTGATGAGTAATATGGGGCTGCAATTAGCCTTGAAAGAGCTGGGTATCCCATTTGTTCGCGCCAAAGTAGGCGACCGCTACGTGTTGGAAGCTATGCAGGAAAAAGGCTGGCGTATTGGGGCTGAGAACTCCGGTCATGTGATCCTGTTGGATAAAACCACCACCGGTGATGGTATCGTTGCTGGCCTGCAAGTGCTGACAGCAATGGTGCGTAACCATATGACCTTACATGATTTGTGCAGCGGTATGAAATTGCTACCACAAATCCTGGTGAATGTGCGTTTCTCCGGCGATCATAATCCGCTGAAATCAGAGAAAGTCGAAGAAGTTACCCGTCAGGTTGAAAAAGAACTGGGTGATCGTGGTCGTGTCCTGTTACGTAAATCAGGTACTGAGCCATTAATCCGAGTGATGGTTGAGGGCGATGACGCAGAAT
The DNA here is from genome assembly GCF_030433455.1 of Yersinia sp. 22-579. Classification (NCBI taxonomy): domain Bacteria; kingdom Pseudomonadati; phylum Pseudomonadota; class Gammaproteobacteria; order Enterobacterales; family Yersiniaceae; genus Yersinia; species Yersinia sp. 22-579. Next base: position 62,494 of record NZ_JAUJTZ010000009.1, read on the forward strand.
CAGTGATTGCAGAAATGGCCAATCGGATTGCTGATGCTGTGAAAGCCGCAGGTTAATGACTTTTTTGATGAGGGAGAGGCTGCTCTCCCCTGTAAATTACACTGAAGTTGAATAACTTGGCGTTTTTTTCTGCAAATGAACCCATGTAATGAAATTGCCCTTGCGTGTATTAGACGCTTTGGTTAGTATTCACACCCGCTTAAGTGGGTGAATAAGTCCCCGCTTGATGGGTGAGAAGCATTTGGCATGCGGTGAACCCGCAAGGATACAGGTACAACTATGTACGAAGCTCTTCTGGTTATTTTCTTGCTGATTTCGATTGGGCTAGTTGCTCTGATCATGTTACAGCAAGGCAAAGGCGCGGATATGGGAGCCTCATTCGGAGCAGGTGCTTCTGCAACTCTGTTCGGTTCGAATGGTTCCGGTAACTTTATGACCCGTATGACGGCTGTATTGGCGGCGCTGTTTTTCGTCATTAGCTTAATTTTGGGTAATATGAGCACCAACCAGGGCAATAAAGGCAGCGAGTGGGAAAATCTGGGTCAGCCAGCAAAAGCTGAGCAGACTACAGCACCAGTAGCGCCGACTAAGCCGAGTAGTGATATCCCGCAGTAATGTTTCAAAAGTAGTAAGTAGTAAGAACGAGAAAGAAAGTTTTAAAGTGGTTGTGAAAACTTAAACAGTAAAAACAACCATTTGAATCAGTGCCGGGGTGGTGGAATTGGTAGACACGCTACCTTGAGGTGGTAGTGCCCGATTGGGCTTACGGGTTCAAGTCCCGTCCTCGGTACCAAATCAGACAGATAACTTGCTTTTTTGTCGTTATCAACGTAATATTTGCCACGTTTTCGGACGCGGGGTGGAGCAGCCTGGTAGCTCGTCGGGCTCATAACCCGAAGGTCGTCGGTTCAAATCCGGCCCCCGCAACCACTTTCCTAAAGTGTTTTTTTTCAAATGTTGTATTCGGTAGACCTCAGATACTTTCGATTTCAATTTGAAAAAAATACTTGTCAGAAAGTTGTACCGAAGCCGCTTTGCGGCAAACAGGGTCCAGTTGCATAAAGCCCCGAATTTCGGGGTTTTTTGTTATTTGACAGCAGAATCACTGGGCTATTAGGCCCTTTTTTTATGTCTTGGGGGTGGGCTTGTCCACATTAGAACAAAAGTTAACAGAGATAATTTCAGCACCGGTTGAGGCCTTAGGCTATGAATTAGTCGGCATTGAGTTCATCCGGGGGCGCCAATCGACGCTACGAATCTATATTGATAGTGACGACGGAATCACTGTTGATGCTTGTGCTGATGTCAGCCACCAGGTCAGCGCTGTCTTGGATGTAGAAGATCCCATTACGGTCGCTTACAACTTAGAAGTTTCCTCTCCGGGCCTTGAACGCCCAATGTTCACTGCTGAGCACTATACTCGTTACCTTGGTGAAGAAGTCACTCTGGTTTTGCGTATGGCAATGCAGAACCGCCGTAAATGGCAGGGCATTATCAAAGCCGTTGATGGTGAAATGATCACGGTTACTGTGGATGGAAAAGATGAAGTGTTCGCGCTGAGCAACATCCAGAAAGCGAACCTGGTACCCCACTTTTAAAGTTTGGATGAGGCAACTAGGATGAACAAAGAGATTCTGGCTGTTGTAGAAGCAGTTTCCAATGAGAAATCCCTTCCGCGCGAGAAGATTTTTGAGGCGTTGGAAACCGCTTTAGCGACAGCGACCAAGAAAAAATACGAACAAGAAATTGAAGTTCGCGTCAGCATTGACCGTAAAACTGGTGATTTCGACACCTTCCGTCGTTGGGTTGCCGTTGATGAAGTCACGATGCCAACCCGCGAAATTACGTTAGAAGCGGCTCAATACGAAGATCCTTCGCTCCAGTTGGGCGATTATGTAGAAGATCAGATTGAATCTGTCACTTTTGACCGCATTACAACCCAAACCGCCAAGCAAGTTATCGTACAAAAAGTACGTGAAGCTGAACGTGCTATGGTTGTTGAACAATTCCGCCAGTATTTAGGTGAGATTGTGACCGGTACGGTTAAGAAAGTTAACCGCGACAGTATTGCACTGGATCTGGGTAATAATGCCGAAGCGGTTATTAACCGTGAAGACATGTTACCGCGTGAAAACTTCCGTCCAGGCGACCGTATCCGTGGTGTTTTGTACGATGTCCGTCCAGAAGCACGTGGTGCTCAGCTGTTTGTCAGCCGTTCACGTCCTGAAATGCTGATCGAGTTGTTCCGTATTGAAGTGCCAGAAATCGGCGAAGAATTGATCGAAATTAAAGCTGCGGCCCGTGATCCTGGCTCGCGTGCTAAAATTGCGGTTAAAACCAACGACAAACGTATCGATCCAGTCGGTGCCTGTGTTGGTATGCGTGGTGCCCGTGTTCAAGCTGTTTCCAGCGAACTTGGCGGCGAGCGCATTGATATTGTATTGTGGGATGATAATCCAGCCCAGTTTGTTATTAATGCCATGGCGCCAGCTGATGTTGCGTCAATTGTGGTTGATGAAGACAAACACACGATGGATGTTGCCGTTGAAGCCAGTAACCTGGCGCAGGCAATTGGCCGTAATGGTCAGAACGTACGTTTAGCAGCACAACTGAGTGGCTGGGAACTGAACGTAATGACGGCGGACGATCTTCAGGCGAAGCATCAGGCCGAGGCTCATGCCGCTATTGATACCTTCACCAAATATCTTGATATCGATGAGGACTTTGCCACCGTTTTGGTAGAGGAAGGTTTCTCTTCTCTGGAAGAGTTGGCTTACGTGCCAATGAAAGAGCTTCTGGAAATCGATGGTCTTGACGAAGATACGGTTGAAGCGCTGCGTGACCGCGCCAAAGCTGCATTGACCACGCTGGCCCTGGCACAAGAAGAAAGTCTTGGCGACCAAAAACCCGCTGATGACCTGCTGAACCTGGCCGGTCTGGAACGTAGCATGGCATTTAAATTGGCTGCGCGCGGTGTGTGTACGCTGGAAGATCTTGCCGAGCAGGGTATCGACGATCTGGCAGATATTGAAGGGCTTAGCGATGAGCAAGCCGGCGAGCTGATTATGGCCGCACGTAATATCTGTTGGTTTGGCGATAACGCGTAATAAACTGTAGCAGGAAGGAACAGCATGACAGATGTAACCGTAAAATCGCTGGCAGATGAAATTCAGACTCCAGTTGATCGCCTGGTACAGCAATTTGCTGATGCAGGGATCAAGAAGTCTGAAGTAGACTCAGTTACCCAGCAAGAAAAAGAAACATTGCTGGCACACTTAAACCGTGAACACGGTAGTGCGCCTAATAAACTCACGCTGCAACGCAAAACGCGTAGCACCTTGAATATTCCGAGCACCGGCGGAAAAAGTAAATCGGTGCAAATCGAGGTCCGCAAGAAACGCACTTATGTAAATACGCCGGAAGCTGAACAAGCGAAAGCGGAAGAGCAGGCACAGCGTGAAGCGGAAGAGCAGGCACAACGTGAAGCGGAAGCAGCAGCGCAGAAAATCGCTGAAGAAAAAGCTAAACGTGCGGCCGAAGAACAAGCCAAACGTGAGGCCGCTGAAAAAGCTAAGCGCCAAGCAGCGGAAAAAGAAAAAGTGACGAATCAACAAACCGACGAAAAAACCAAGCCAGCTCAGACTGATAAAGCACGCCGTGAAGCTGAAGCTGCCGAGCTGAAACGCTCAGTAGAAGAAGAAACACGCCGTAAGGTCGAGGAAGACGCTAAACGCGTTGCTGAGGAAGCCCGTAAAATGGCAGCCGAAAACGAAGGTAAATGGCCAGAACCTGTGGCTGAGCAGACTGAGTCTGCCGATTACCATGTAACTACCTCACAACATGCGCGCGCCGCGGAAGATGAAAACGACGCCAAAGTTGAAGGTGATCGCCGCAGCCGCACCCGTGGTGGTAAAGCGACTAAACAGAAGAAAGGCAATAAACTCTCTGAGTCTAAAGCTGATCGTGAAGAAGCACGTGCTGTTGGCCGTAAAGGCAAACGTAAGCCAAGCACATTGCAGCAGAGCTTCAACAAACCTGTCGTCGCCGTTAACCGTGATGTAGTGATCGGTGAAACTGTGACTGTTGCTGAACTGGCCAACAAAATGGCAGTTAAAGGCTCTCAGGTCATCAAAGCGATGATGAAACTGGGTGCAATGGCAACGATCAACCAGGTTATCGATCAGGAAACAGCACAGCTGGTTGCTGAAGAGATGGGCCATAAAGTTATCCTGCGTCGTGAAAACGAGCTGGAAGAAGCGCTGATGAGCGACCGTGATACTGGCGCTGAAGCCGCAGCCGAGCACCGCGCTCCGGTTGTGACCATCATGGGCCACGTTGACCACGGTAAAACTTCTCTGCTGGATTACATCCGCTCCACGAAAGTGGCGTCAGGTGAAGCCGGTGGTATTACTCAGCACATCGGTGCTTATCACGTTGAAACTGAAAACGGCATGATCACCTTCCTGGATACTCCAGGACACGCCGCATTTACTTCAATGCGTGCCCGTGGTGCTCAAGCGACTGATATCGTGGTGCTGGTTGTTGCAGCCGACGATGGCGTGATGCCGCAGACTATCGAAGCTATTCAGCATGCCAAAGCGGCGAACGTGCCGGTTGTGGTTGCAGTGAACAAAATCGATAAACCAGCTGCAGATCCAAATCGTGTTAAAACTGAATTGATTCAACACGGTATTATATCTGAAGATTTTGGTGGTGATGTTCCATTCATTGAGGTATCTGCGAAAGTGGGTACTGGTATCGATGATTTGCTGCAAGCCATTCTGCTGCAAGCTGAAGTCATGGAACTGAAAGCGGTTCGTACTGGCATGGCAAGCGGTGTTGTTATCGAATCCTTCTTGGATAAAGGCCGTGGCCCTGTAGCTACCGTGCTGGTTCAACAAGGTACGTTGAACAAAGGTGATATCGTACTGTGTGGCTTTGAGTATGGCCGTGTGCGTGCGATGCGTGATGAGCTAGGCCGTGATATCACGTCTGCTGGTCCGTCGATCCCAGTTGAGATCCTTGGTTTGTCCAGTGTTCCTGCTGCCGGTGACGAAGTTACTGTTGTTCGTGACGAGAAAAAAGCCCGCGAAGTTGCACTGTATCGTCAGGGCAAATTCCGTGAAGTTAAGCTGGCTCGTCAGCAGAAATCTAAACTGGAAAACATGTTTGCTAACATGACCGAAGGTGAAGTTTCTGAACTGAACATCGTCATCAAATCTGACGTACAGGGTTCTTGTGAAGCTATCTGTGATTCACTGGAAAAACTGTCTACTGATGAAGTGAAAGTACGCATTGTTGGCTCAGGCGTTGGTGGTATCACTGAAACTGATGCAACATTGGCAGCTGCTTCTGGCGCAATCATCCTTGGCTTCAACGTCCGTGCTGATGCTTCAGCGCGTCGTGTTGTTGAAACCGAAGGCCTGGATCTGCGTTACTACTCAGTTATTTATAGCCTGATTGACGAAGTTAAGCAGGCAATGAGTGGTATGTTGGCACCTGAGTACAAACAGCAGATTATCGGTTTGGCTGAAGTTCGTGACGTATTTAAATCACCGAAATTTGGCGCGATTGCTGGTTGTATGGTTACTGAAGGTGTGATTAAGCGTAATAATCCAATCCGTGTTCTGCGCGACAACGTGGTTATCTATGAAGGCGAGCTGGAATCTCTGCGCCGCTTCAAAGATGACGTTAACGAAGTCCGTAATGGTATGGAATGTGGTATCGGCGTTAAGAACTACAATGACGTCCGTACTGGCGATGTGATCGAAGTCTTCGAAATTATCGAAATTAAACGTACCATCGCTTAACCACCTCTGATTTGCTTATATCCATTTGGGGGGCCTTGGCCCCCCAAATTGTCTGGAGAATCCCAAATGGCAAAAGAATTCAGCCGTTCTCAGCGTGTTTCACAGGAAATGCAGAAAGAGATCGCACTCATCTTACAGCGCGAAATCAAAGACCCTCGTGTTGGCATGGCAACTGTGTCAGGCATCGAACTGTCTCGTGATTTGGCTTACGCTAAAGTCTTTGTGACCTTCCTGAATGTGTTAACTGACAATGCTGATCCGGATACAGTAAAGAATGGCATTAAAGCGCTGCAAGATGCTTCCGGTTATATCCGCACTCTGCTGGGTAAAGCGATGCGTTTGCGTATCGTGCCAGAACTGACCTTCGCTTATGACAACTCTCTGATTGAAGGGATGCGGATGTCTAACCTGGTGACTAATGTCATCAAAAATGATGTAGAACGTCAGGTTAATCCAGGAAGCGACGAGGAGAAGTAATGGGTCGTCCACGTCGTCGCGGCCGTGACATTAACGGCGTTCTGTTATTGGATAAGCCGCTGGGCCTCTCCTCTAATGATGTTTTGCAGAAAGTAAAACGTCTCTTTAGCGCAAACCGCGCAGGCCATACCGGTGCACTCGATCCATTGGCGACCGGTATGTTACCTATCTGTTTGGGTGAAGCGACCAAGTTTTCCCAATTTTTGCTCGATTCAGATAAGCGCTATCGTGTGGTTGCCCGTTTAGGTCAACGCACAGATACCTCTGATGCCGAAGGCGCATTAATCAGCGAGCGTGAAGTTAATGTCACGCAGGCACAGATGGATGCCGCGTTGGACAGTTTCCGTGGTAGCAGCCAGCAGGTGCCGTCCATGTATTCTGCGCTGAAGCATCAAGGCAAACCGCTGTATGAATATGCCCGTCAGGGGATTGAAGTAGAACGTGAAGCGCGCAGTATTACCGTGTACGAACTGCTGTTTATCCGCTGGGAAGGCAATGACCTGGAAATGGAAATCCACTGTTCCAAAGGCACCTATATTCGTACCATTATTGATGATTTGGGCGAATTACTAGGCTGCGGCGCACATGTGAGTTATCTGCGTCGGTTGCAAGTGGCGACCTATCCAAGTGACCGCATGGTGACATTGGAACAGTTGACTGCAATTGTTGAAACAGCGCAAGCAGAAGAGCGGTCGCCAAATGCTGAACTGGATGCGTTGCTATTACCGATGGATAGCGCGGTATTAAACTTCCCTGAAGTCAATCTGTTACCTGCTGTTGCGGCCTATGTGAAACAAGGGCAACCAGTACATGTAGCGGGAGCCCCTGGTGAAGGAATGGTTCGTATCACTGAGGGTGAAGAGCGTAATTTCATTGGTATCGGTACGATTGCTGAAGATGGCCGCGTTGCTCCGAAACGCTTGGTTGTAGAACATGTGGATAGTGCAAACCCTGTTGTAGCAGGTGTAGCGGCAGGAAACACACCGTAGGCCAGAAGGCCTTCCTTGCGATCCCGCAGTTCAAAGAGTAGAATAGTGCGGCTTACATATTGGGTTGCTGAATTAGAGATCGGCGCCTGTCTTAATTTATCTATATATTTGGAGTTGTATCATGTCTCTAAGTGTTGAAGCGAAAGCTAAAATTGTTGCTGACTTCGGTCGCGATGCTAATGACACCGGTTCAAGCGAAGTTCAGGTTGCTCTGTTGACTGCTCAAATTAACCATTTGCAAGGTCACTTCTCCGAGCACAAAAAAGATCACCACAGTCGTCGTGGTCTGCTGCGTATGGTATCCACGCGTCGTAAGCTGCTGGACTACCTGAAGCGTAAAGATGTAGCGAGTTATGTTTCCCTGATCGAACGTCTGGGTCTGCGTCGCTAAGTCTGCGAGTTTCGGGAGAAAGGGGCCAAATTGGCCCCTTTTTTCTAAGAAGCAATGATAAAATACGTTAGTATATTGTTGTTGTTCTATATTTTTAAAACATAGGATCTTCCGGTGCAGAGGTTCGCGCGGCTAATGAGAGACTTTAACTCATGGGAGTTAAGGGTTGTCATTAGTCGCGAGGATGCAGTGTGAAGGTATTAGTAACAGGTGGATGAGATCGTCAATACGATCCGGCACCGCATAGTATAAGGATACTATTTTGCTGACTCCGATTATTCGTAAATTCCAGTACGGCCAACATACCGTTACCATTGAAACTGGCATGATGGCTCGCCAGGCGACTGCTGCCGTTATGGTCAGCATGGATGACACCGCAGTATTCGTTACTGTTGTTGGCCAAAAGAAAGCTAAACCAGGCCAGAGTTTCTTCCCTCTGACTGTTAACTATCAGGAGCGTACCTACGCTGCTGGTCGTATCCCAGGCAGCTTCTTCCGTCGTGAAGGCCGCCCAAGTGAAGGCGAAACACTGACTTCACGTCTGATTGACCGCCCGATTCGCCCACTGTTCCCAGACAGCTTCCTGAATGAAGTTCAGGTTATTGCGACTGTTGTTTCTGTTAACCCACAAATTAACCCAGACATCGTGGCACTGATTGGTGCATCAGCTGCGCTGAGCCTGTCAGGTATTCCATTCAACGGCCCAATCGGTGCTGCTCGTGTTGGTTTTATCAACGACCAGTATGTGCTGAACCCAACCACCGATGAGCTGAAAGAAAGCCGTCTGGACTTGGTTGTTGCCGGTACTGCGGGTGCAGTATTGATGGTTGAATCAGAAGCAGACATCTTGTCTGAAGATCAAATGTTAGGCGCGGTTGTCTTCGGCCACGAACAACAGCAAGTTGTGATTGAAAATATCAACGCTCTGGTTGCTGAAGCGGGCAAACCGAAGTGGGATTGGCATGCTGAGCCAGTAAACGAAGCGCTGCATGCGCGCGTTGCTGAGCTGGCTGCTGCACGTCTGGGCGATGCTTATCGCATTACCGAGAAACAAGAGCGTTATACTCAAGTTGATGCTATCAAAGCTGATGTGACTGAAGCGCTGTTAGCGCAAGACGATACATTAGATGCTGCGGAAATTCAGGATATCCTGGGTAGCGTTGAGAAAGACGTAGTTCGTAGCCGTGTACTGCGTGGCGAACCGCGTATCGATGGTCGCGAAAAAGACATGATCCGTGGTCTGGATGTGCGTACTGGCGTGTTGCCGCGTACCCACGGTTCTGCGTTGTTCACCCGTGGTGAAACTCAGGCGCTGGTTACAGCAACACTGGGTACTGCACGTGACGCACAAAATATTGATGAGCTGATGGGTGAGCGTACTGACTCATTCCTGCTACACTATAATTTCCCTCCATATTCTGTTGGTGAAACAGGTATGGTTGGTTCACCGAAACGTCGTGAGATTGGCCATGGTCGTCTGGCGAAACGTGGTGTGTTGGCAGTGATGCCAAGCCCGAGCGAGTTCCCTTACACTGTGCGTGTGGTTTCTGAAATCACCGAGTCTAACGGTTCTTCCTCAATGGCTTCTGTTTGTGGTGCTTCTCTGGCCCTGATGGACGCAGGTGTGCCGATTAAAGCCGCTGTTGCTGGTATCGCAATGGGTCTGGTTAAAGAAGATGAAAACTTTGTTGTTCTGTCTGACATTCTGGGTGACGAAGATCACTTGGGCGACATGGACTTTAAAGTAGCCGGTAGCCGTGACGGTATCACCGCACTGCAAATGGACATTAAAATTGAAGGTATCACCCGCGAAATCATGCAGGTAGCTCTGAACCAGGCTAAGGGTGCGCGTCTGCACATTCTGGGTGTTATGGAACAGGCTATCAGCACTCCGCGCGGCGATATCTCTGAGTTTGCTCCACGTATCTACACCATGAAAATCAATCCTGAGAAAATCAAGGATGTGATCGGTAAAGGCGGTTCTGTGATTCGTGCGCTGACTGATGAAACTGGCACCACCATTGAAATCGAAGATGATGGCACCATTAAGATTGCAGCAACTGACGGCGATAAAGCGAAACATGCTATCCGTCGTATCGAAGAGATTACTGCTGAAATCGAAGTGAACCGTATCTATGCGGGTAAAGTGACTCGTATCGTTGATTTCGGTGCATTTGTTGCTATCGGCGGGGGTAAAGAAGGCTTGGTACATATTTCTCAAATCGCTGACAAGCGTGTTGATAAAGTGACTGATTACCTGCAAATGGGTCAGGAAGTACCGGTTAAAGTTATCGAAGTTGATCGCCAAGGCCGTATCCGCCTGAGCATGAAAGAAGCGACTACTCCTGATGCAGAAGCACCGGCACCAGAAGCAGCAGAGTAATTAGTATTCCACAGCTCCTTACTCATGAGTGAGGAGCTGTGTTATCTCGAGGGCAGGATGCTCTTGTGTTAAACAAATGGATGAAAGGATATTTATCCAATGTTTGTCTTCGGGAGTAGGAAATGAAGCCTTTCTTGCGCTGGTGTTACGTTGTGACAGCACTCATGCTGGCAGGATGCAGCAACCATGATTGGCGTAAAGACGAGGTATTGGCAATCCCGTTGCAACCTACGTTGCAGCAGGAAGTGATTCTGGCGCGCATGGAACAAATCCTTGCAAGTCGGGCACTTACGGATGATGAGCGCGCACAGCTTTTATATGAGCGCGGAGTGCTGTATGATAGCCTCGGGCTACGGGCACTAGCGCGAAATGATTTTTCGCAAGCGTTAGCTATTCGTCCTGATATGCCAGAAGTTTTTAACTATCTGGGCATTTATTTAACGCAGGCAGGCAATTTTGATGCTGCCTATGAAGCGTTTGATTCTGTACTAGAGCTTGATCCAACTTACAATTACGCGCGTTTAAACCGGGGTATCGCTCTGTATTATGGCGGTCGACTCCCGTTGGCGCAGGATGATCTGCAGGCGTTTTATCAAGACGATCCAAATGATCCCTTCCGTTCGTTGTGGCTGTATCTAGTGGAAAGAGAAATCGATCCCAAGACAGCGGCAGTAGCGTTACAACAGCGCTATGAAAAATCGGACAGAGGGCAATGGGGATGGAATATTGTCGAATTCTACCTGGGCACGATCAGCGAAAAAACGCTGATGGAAAGGCTTAAGGCAGATGCAACGGATAACACTTCGCTCGCTGAGCATCTCAGTGAAACTGACTTCTATTTAGGTAAACATTACCTAAGTCTGGGGGACAAGGACACCGCTTCGGCGCTGTTCAAACTGACGGTAGCTAACAACGTTCATAACTTTGTTGAGCACCGCTATGCATTGTTGGAATTGGCGCTTTTGGGCCAAGAACAAGACGACCTATCGGAATCGGACCAGCAATAGCTGACGAACAACTATTAGCCTGACTACCTTGGTTTTTGCCAACGTTAATCACCCTAACAGGTGATGGCCTTTTTGTTCGTTTTATAATCTAATTTGAGCCGGTTCACACTTTTCAATGAAAATGACTGAAAATTTTCTCGACGAGTTATGTAGACTGGCTGCCATTATTAATGAGGCACGTGTACATGACTACTGAGCTTGAAACCTCTTTTGCTGATCTGGGGCTGTCCGCTCCAATTCTTTCTGCTCTGACCGATCTTGGTTATGAAAAACCATCTCCTATCCAGTTGGAGTGTATTCCACACCTGTTGAACGGCCGTGATGTTCTCGGCATGGCGCAAACCGGTAGTGGCAAAACAGCCGCATTTGGTCTGCCGCTGTTACACAACATTGATCCAAGCCTGAAAGCACCGCAAGTGTTAGTACTGGCTCCAACTCGTGAGTTGGCTATTCAAGTTGCTGAAGCATTATCTAGCTTCTCTAAACATATGAACGGCGTTAACGTGGTAGCTCTGTATGGCGGCCAGCGTTATGACGTTCAATTACGCGCTTTGCGCCAGGGGCCACAAGTTGTTGTTGGTACCCCAGGTCGTCTGTTAGACCATCTGAAACGCGGTACCCTTAACCTGTCCAACCTGAGTGGTTTAGTGTTGGATGAAGCAGATGAAATGCTGCGCATGGGCTTTATCGAAGACGTGGAAAATATTCTGGCGCAGATCCCGGCTGAACATCAGACCGCGCTGTTCTCTGCCACTATGCCAGAAGCGATTCGTCGTATTACCCGTCGCTTTATGAAAGAGCCACAGGAAGTTCGCATTCAGTCTAGCATGACTACCCGTCCTGATATCAGCCAGAGCTATTGGGTTGTAGACGGTGTCCGTAAAAACGATGCATTGGTTCGTTTCCTGGAAGCTGAAGATTTTGACGCTGCTATCATTTTCGTTCGTACCAAAAACGCGACGCTGGAAGTGGCTGAAGCTTTGGAACGTAGCGGTTATAACAGTGCTGCATTGAATGGTGACATGAATCAGGCTGCACGTGAGCAGACTCTTGAACGCCTGAAAAATGGTCGTTTAGATATTCTGATTGCAACTGATGTTGCGGCTCGTGGTTTGGACGTTGAGCGCATCAGCCTGGTAGTAAACTATGATATCCCTATGGATTCAGAGTCTTATGTCCACCGTATCGGTCGTACCGGTCGTGCAGGTCGTGCAGGTCGTGCATTACTGTTCGTTGATAGACGTGAACGTCGTCTGTTGCAGAACATTGAACGTACTATGAAGATGACTATCCCACCAGTCCAATTGCCAAACGCTGAATTACTGGGCGAACGTCGCTTAGCCAAATTTGCGGCTAAAGTTGGCCAACAACTGGAAAGCAGTGATTTGGATATGTACCGTGCGTTGCTGGCGAAGCTGCAACCAGAAGAAGGGTTTGATATTGAAACTCTGGCTGCTGCACTGCTGAAAATGGCACAAGGCGAACGTCCTCTGATTCTGCCTCCAGAAGCACCACGTCGTCCACAGCGTGAATTCAATACTCGCGATGACCGTGGTAGCGATCGCGGTCGTGACCGTAATGACAGCCGTCGTGAACCTCGTTCTGACAGCCGTGACGGTGGCGAACGTCCAGCACGTCGCGAACGTCGTGATGTTGGTGAGATGGAACTGTACCGCATTGAAGTTGGCCGCGATGATGGTGTTGAAGTTCGTCATATCGTTGGCGCTATTGCTAACGAAGGTGATATCAGCAGCCGTTACATCGGTAACATCAAGCTGTTTGCTTCACATTCAACTATCGAACTGCCGAAAGGCATGCCGGGCGAAATGTTATCTCACTTCACTCGCACCCGTATCCTGAACAAGCCGCTGAACATGCAGCTGTTGGGTGATGCACAGCCGCATGAACGCCGTGAGCGTCCTGCTGGCGGTAACGGTGGTGGTGAGCGTCGTGGCGGTGGTGCTGGCCGTTCATTCGGTGGCGAACGCCGTGACGGTGCTGCTGGTGCTCCTCCTCGTCGTTCATTCGGTAGTGACCGTGCTCCTGCTGGTGCTGGCGAACAGCGTCGTGGCAATCGTGATGGTCAGCGTTCAGCTGCACCACGTCGTGATGATGCCGCAGCGCCTGCAGCACCTGCTCGTCGTCGTTTCGGTGACGCATAAGTCTTAGTCATCCTTGATGATTAAACATAAAAACCAGCCTTCGGGCTGGTTTTTTTATGTGTATCAAACGGACTCATTTTGCCTAATAACAAAAAATATTTGGGACGAATTTACCTAATGAAGATTAGAAATAATCTATTACTTTCAATTCTTAATCAAAATAGAAATAAAAATAATTCAGCTTATATTTTTTTATTGTAATTGGATATTTGAGTTGCATATTGTTTAGCATCATAATTAATTCACAATTGATAGTCCATTTACATATGTTTTCTTTTAAATTAAGAAAGATTACATACCATTGTGATAGATTTGTTTTGCAACAAAAAACTATTTATCATAAGGATCTAAAAATGAAAGCTTATATAGCTATACCTCTTTTTTCTTTTGTTCTTACTGCATGCTCAACGCCTGTAACCTCACTAAATAATGAAGACCTTTGCGCTAAATTAGCTGAAGGGGAGTACTTTAAAAATAATTGGATTTGGGACCCGGCATTTAAAGAATATCAAGATAGAAAAACAAAAGGCACTATTTCAGTAGAGCAATGCGAGGCAACAAAAGCGCAGAATATCGCTAGTTTTGCGAAAAAAGATGCTGAAGCAGAAGTTGAGTCAGACTAGCCCAGCATGCATAGGCAAAGAGTCGATCCCTGAAAGGAATTGATGTTTCCTTGGCAAAGTAATGCACTGTCATCGCACACAAAAACTGCCACAAACGAGTATCTTGCGATAAACCATTGTGCGAGTTATTGGTTTTATTATGATTCACTTCAGCCATCGATTTTATTTTTCTTAAAAAAATGGAACGAAACGAAAAGGGTAGGAAACCCAAAATAGAGTTTATTGGATTAGCACGTGTTTATTTTCACGACTCTGATGGCCTTTATATTATTACCTGTTTTTATCTAACAAATTCAATACATTTTTTTAGCTGAATGAAATAGTTCAATGATGAGTTTGTGATGACTTTATGGTTAAAAATAAAACCAGCCCTAGAGCTGGTTTTATTATATCTCTAATTCATTGTATATAAATAGATTAGAGAGGCTCGCCTGGTTGTAAGTCTTGTTGCAGGCTGGCAACTATCTCAAATGAATATAATCTCGCTTGGTGATCAAAGATCTGGCCATTCACCATTAATTCATCAGCTTGAGTTTCTCGCAATAATGACTCAAGTCCGTGTTTGACTTGGCTCCTATCGCCAATAATGGACAGACGCAGCGCCTGGTCTACACCAAACTGTTCGGCTGGCGAGCAGATTTTCTCCATATCTTCGACTGGCGGAGGAAGCTGCCCCGGTGTGCCACGGCGCAAATTGACAAACTGCTGCTGCATCGAGGTAAACAAGAAACGGGCATCACGCTGGCTGTCTGCGGCGACGACATTCACACACACAATCGCATAAGGTTTTGCCCATTGAGCGGAGGGTTTGAAGTTTTCGCGATACAATTTAAGCGCCTGGAATAGCATGTCTGGCGCAAAATGCGAGGCGAAAGCAAAAGGTAGCCCCATAGCCGCTGCCAGTTGCGCGCTATACAGGCTGGAACCCAGCAGCCACAGAGGAACATGCAAACCTTGACCGGGAACCGCTTGGACTGCTTGCCCAGGTTGCACCTCGGCAAAGTAGTTTTGCAGTTCGCGCACGTCAGACGGGAAGTTATCTACCTCACCGGAGAGGTGTCGGCGTAGTGCCATCATGGTGCGCTGATCAGTGCCAGGTGCCCGGCCCAGACCGAGGTCGATACGGTTAGGATACAGCGAGGCGAGGGTACCAAACTGCTCAGCTATCACTAATGGCGAATGGTTTGGCAGCATAACACCACCTGAACCGACGCGGATGGTGCTGGTGCCACCGGCAATATAGCCAATTAGCACAGAGGTCGCAGCACTGGCAATGCCGGTCATATTATGATGCTCAGCCAGCCAGTAGCGGTGATATCCCCACTTTTCAGCATGTTGAGCCAAATCCAGCGAAGCGTGAAATGCATCTCGTGGCGTCTTGCCCTGAGCTATCGGTGATAAATCGAGAACAGAAAGCGGTACAGTTTTTTTGTCAGTCATAGAATCGTCCATCTTAACCTTATGTCGAGTCGCTTGAAGGGCGAACGCACTAATCCTCTTTGTCCTTGACGTTGCAGGGTTGTTAGCTGCGCGCACTTACCCGAATCACTTACTTGTGTAAGCTCATCGGGATGTGTTTGCTGGCTGCCTACCTGCACCACCAATGACGTTGAGGATCTAACTAATTTGCTCACAGAAATGCGAGGCTATTACCCTTAGCAGCATAATCTAAATAACAGTTGCTGACGGGGTAATAAATGCGGCGATTAAAGAGCTGGTAAACCTTACCTCTCGTTGGGCTGAAATATTTTTTTTCGCAATCCTTACATAACACTGAAAAAAGCAAACAGCCGATATCCGTACAATTGCGAATGATTATTCTCATCACAATTTACGGTACAAATTTATGCGCAGTAAGATTATTTTGGCGTGTTTGGTGTGCACGCTGGCCGCTTGCGATCAAAGCTCTTCACCTTCAGCTACGCCCTCACTCAAAGAGGTGGGAGTGGTGACCTTAAAAACCGAACCCGTGACATTGAGCAGCGATTTATCGGGCCGAACGGTTGCGGTGATGACATCTGAAGTCAGGCCGCAAGTCGATGGGATCATCCAGAAGCGCTTATTCACTGAAGGGGCTGAGGTCAGTGCTGGCCAAGTGTTGTATCAAATAGACCCAGCCAGTTATCAGGCGGCTTATGACACCGCAAAAGCCGCGCTGCAAAATGTTCAGGTCAGCGTAAAATCCGCCAGGCTGAAAGCCCAGCGTTATGCCGCATTAGCTAAAGAGAATGGTGTATCACAGCAAGATGCCGATGATGCCCAAACCAGCTATCAACAAGCATTGGCCAATGTGGCTGAAAAAACAGCCGCGCTGGAAGCCGCACGTATCAATTTGGCCTATACCCAAGTGCGGGCACCCATTTCAGGTCGCATCGGTATCTCCTCTGTGACGCCCGGGGCGCTGGTGACGGCTAACCAAACCACGGCATTAGCAACCATCCGTAACCTCGACCCCATTTATGTTGATTTAACTCAATCCAGTGCGCAATTACTTGCTCTACGCAAACAGCAGCAGGCCGGTAATGAAACGGTGGTGAATGCCCCTGTTCAGCTGACGTTGGAAGATGGCTCAACTTATGCTCATGAGGGTTCGCTGCAACTGGCCGAAGTGGCCGTGGATGAAGCGACTGGCGCGGTGACTCTGCGGGCTGAATTTCCTAACCCAGAACATCAATTATTACCGGGCATGTTTGTGCGCGCCTCGGTGCGTAACAGTGTGAATAATGCTGCGATTTTAGCGCCTCAGCAAGGCATCACCCATGATGCGAAAGGCCATGCTACTGCGCTGGTCGTCAATCAACAGCAGCAAGTTGAGCGGCGTGAAGTGGTCACCGAGCGTGCCATTGATAACTACTGGCTGATTAACAGCGGGTTGGTTGCGGGTGATCGCCTGATTGTTGAGGGAACGGAAAAAGTCACTGTCGGTGATGAAGTTAAACCGGTAGAGGTGAGCACCAGGCTGCCTGTTGTGGCTGAATCTGCCACGTCATCAACCGGGGAGAAATAATCGATGTTTGCTCGTTTCTTTATCCATCGTCCGGTTTTCGCCTGGGTCATTGCCATTGTTATCATGTTGGGCGGAGCGGTTGCGATGCAAACCTTGCCGATAGCCCAATATCCCGATGTGGCACCGCCATCCGTTTCTATTAAAGCCACTTACACCGGAGCTTCGGCTGAAACACTCGAAAACAGTGTGACACAGGTGATAGAGCAAGAACTGACAGGGTTGGATGGTTTGCTCTATTTCTCTTCCTCCAGTAGCTCTGATGGCAAGGCCAATATTGTCGCGACCTTTAAACCGGGAACCAATGCCGATACTGCACAGGTACAGGTGCAAAATAAGGTGCAGCAGGCGCTAACTCGCTTGCCAACCGAGGTGCAGTCGCAAGGGGTCACAGTGACCAAATCGCAGACAAACTTCTTGTTGATCATGGCGCTGTATGATGAAAAGGACAAACACACCGGGACGGATATTGCCGACTATATGGTCAGCAACTTGCAAGACCCACTGGCTCGTCTCGAAGGGGTGGGGAGTGTGCAAGTGTTTGGTTCGCAATATGCGATGCGGATTTGGTTAAATCCAACCAAATTGGCGGCTTACAGCCTGATGCCCAGTGATATTCAAACTGCCGTTGAAGCACAGAACACACAGGTTTCTGCTGGTAAAATCGGAGCATTACCGAGTGGCAAAGAACAGCAATTGACCGCGACGGTCATGGCGCAATCCCGCCTGAAAACACCGGAGCAATTTAACAATATTATTGTTAAAAGTGACAGCACCGGCGCGGTGGTACGGCTGAGTGATGTGGCCCGTGTTGAGCTGGGTAATGAAGACTACAGCGTGACCACTCGTCTAAATGGTCATCCGGCCGCGGGGATCGCGGTGATGTTAGCGCCGGGTGCCAATGCGTTAGCGACCGCCGAGAGAGTCAAGGCGAAAGCAGTCGAGTTCGAGTTGAGCCTACCTGACGGCTACAAAATTGCCTATCCCAAAGACAGCACTGATTTTATTAAAGTGTCGGTCGAGGAAGTCGTCAAAACACTGATCGAAGCCATCTTGCTGGTGGTTATCGTGATGTACGTTTTCCTGCAAAATATCCGCGCTACCTTGATACCCGCGATTGCGGTTCCCGTCGTATTGCTGGGAACATTTGGCGTACTGGCAATATTTGGCTACTCAATCAATACGTTGACACTTTTTGGTATGGTGCTGTCTATCGGTTTATTGGTAGACGATGCCATTGTCGTGGTGGAAAACGTCGAGCGGGTGATGCGGGAAGATAATCTCCCACCTCGTGAAGCCACTGAGAAATCAATGGGTGAAATTTCCAGTGCATTGGTTGGGATTGCACTGGTGCTCTCGGCGGTGTTCTTGCCGATGGCTTTCTTTGGTGGTGCGACCGGGGTGATTTATCGCCAGTTTTCCATCACGATTGTATCAGCGATGGCATTGTCGGTACTGGTGGCATTGACCCTCACACCCGCACTGTGCGCCGCATTCCTTAAACCCAATCATAAGCCGCCATCAAACACGGGGTTCTTCGGCTGGTTCAACCGTCGTTATGACCGAATGCAGACGCGTTATGAAAGCATGGTCGGGAATGTTATCCATCGATCTTTACGCTATTTACTGATTTACGCCGTGCTGATTGTGGCGATGGGCATACTGTTTATTCGTCTGCCGACCGGCTTTTTACCCACTGAAGATCAAGGTGATGTCATGGTGCAATATACCTTGCCTGCCGGGGCAACCAGTGGGCGCACTATGGAAGTCAGTAAGGCGGTAGAAAACTATTTCCTGACACAGGAAAAGGACAATACCAAAGCGGTCTTCACTATCTCTGGCTTTGGGTTCAGTGGCAGCGGGCAAAATGCCGGTATGGCGTTTATTGCATTGAAAAACTGGAGTGAACGACCGGGCAGTGAAAACACCGCAACAGCCATTGCTGACCGCGCGATGAAGGCGTTATCGGTTATTCGTGACGCCCAAATTTTCAGTATGACACCGCCCGCGGTAGATGGATTGGGTCAGTCGAATGGCTTTACTTTTGAGCTACAGGCTGCTGGCGATACCAGCCGTGAGCAGTTACTTACTTTGCGCGATCAACTGATTGGCAACGCCAGTAAAGATCCTATTTTGACCTCCGTTCGCGCCAATACCTTACAACAAATGCCGCAACTACAGGTGGATATTGATAACGATAAAGCCGCAGCATTAGGTTTATCAATAAGTGATGTGAACGCCACACTGAGTGCTGCTTGGGGGGGTACCTATATCAATGATTTTATTGATCGTGGGCGGGTGAAAAAAGTGTATATGCAGGGTGATGTAGATTCCCGTTCTAAACCAGAAGATATCAATCAATGGTTCGTGCGTGGTAGCAGTGATGCCATGACATCATTTTCTGCTTTTGCGACCACACGTTGGATCTATGGCCCGGAAACCCTTTCGCGCTATAACGGGCAGGCGTCTTATGAAATTCAGGGGCAGGCAGTTTCCGGCAGCAGCTCAGGTACAGCAATGGATCGCATGGAGAAATTGGCAGCTGAATTACCCGGTACCAGTTATTCATGGAGCGGATTGTCTTATCAGGAACGATTAGCCAGTGGGCAAGCATTGTCACTGTATGCCATTTCAATCTTGGTGGTATTTCTGTGTTTGGCAGCCCTGTATGAGAGTTGGTCGGTGCCTTTCTCGGTCATGATGGTTATCCCGTTAGGGATAATTGGGGCAGTAGCCGCAGCGACATTGCGTGGTCTGGAGAATGATATCTACTTCCAGGTGGCCTTGCTGACGACACTTGGGCTGGCATCAAAAAACGCCATTTTGATTGTTGAATTTGCTGAGGCAGCCTATTTACGTGGTGAGCCATTGGTGGCGGCGGCTTTGCAGGGCGCTGCGACGCGCTTGCGGCCTATCCTGATGACGTCACTGGCGTTTGTTGCTGGGGTCATGCCTCTGGCAATTTCTACTGGTGCTGGAGCCAACAGCCGTATCTCAATCGGTAGCGGTATTATTGGCGGTACCTTAACGGCGACCGCGCTGGCCGTCTTTTTCGTCCCTCTATTCTTTGTATTGATTCGTCGCGTGTTCAGCGGCAAGTCAAAAAAAACCACTGAACATAAAGGAGTCTGAAATGTTCAGTCGCATACTGACATTATTGTTACCCGCGCTTCTGGCAGGATGTATTTCTCTCGATCCAGATTATCAACGTCCGGCAGCACCGGTTCCGGCAACGTTACCTTATTCAACCGCCAGTAGCAGCACGGCGGCAGATATTCCGTGGCAGGAAACCGTGACTGAACCTAAGTTGCGCCAGGTTATTACCCTGGCATTAGGCAGTAACCGCGATTTACGTCAGGCTATTGCTGATATCGAAGCTGCTCGTGCGCAATATGGTGTACAACGTGCCGCTCAGCTGCCAACGGTCAATGCCGGAGTAGAGGGGAGCCGCGGGCGCTCATTATCCGATACATCCGACGGCAACAATAATACGGCGATCAGTCAGAGTTATGGTGCTGAGATCAGTGTCAGTGCCTTTGAACTGGATTTATTCGGCAAAAAACGCAGTTTGTCTCGTGCTGAGTTTGAAACCTATCTGGCAACAGAAGAGGCCGCGAAAACCACGCGTATTACCTTGATTGCTGATACGGCAACCGCCTGGGTGACCTTAGCGGCTGACCAGAATCAATTATTGTTGGCCGAAGAAACGCTAAACAGTGCGGAGCAGTCGCTCAAGTTAGCGCAACTGCGGCAGAAAAATGGCGTAGCGTCACGTATTGATGTGGCCGCGATGGAAACCTTGTATCAATCAGCAAGGGCCGATGTTGCGCAATACAAAACGACAGTCGCGCAGGATAAAAATGCGTTGGATTTGCTGGTGGGGCAGCCGGTACCTGCGAATTTATTACCAGCAGCGGCAGCTACCTTGCCACAGGTTATCAAAGCGGTATCTGTTGGGCTTTCCTCTGATGTGTTGTTGAACCGGCCTGATGTCTTGGCAGCTGAGCATAAATTGAAATCGGCTAATGCCAATATTGGGGCGGCTCGGGCGGCGTTTTTCCCCAGCGTGACCTTGACTGCCAGTGGCGGCGTGGGCAGTTCGGCACTGTCAACGTTGCTCAGTGAGGGAGCCGGGATTTGGTCATTTACCCCAGCTATTACCTTACCGATATTTGATGGCGGGGCGAATCAGGCAGCACTGGATTATTCACAAGCACAGAAAAACGGTTATATCGCTGCCTATGAGAAAGCCATTCAGACCGCTTTTAAGGAAGTTGCTGATGCTCTGGCGCGTAAAGCCACCATTCAGGAGCAGTTGGCGGCCCAGCAAGCTTATGTGGCGGCAGCACAGGAAAGTTTTGAATTGGCGCAGAAACGCTATAAACAAGGAATCGATACTTATTTGAATATGCTGGATGCTCAGCGCACTTTGTATTCGGCACAAGCCAGTTTGATTACTGTGCAACAAACACAAGCTAATAATATGATTACATTATATAAAGTTCTGGGCGGCGGGATATCTGACGCCAGCAAAGACTAGTCTCTCCTTCTGCGGGTGCATAACGTACCCGCATCTTTATCTTTAGCATTTCGCCAATTTAGCACTGCTGGCTGATTTCCCCAGTCAATTATTCTGATTTATTGACCGATAAATAAATTATAAAACATTTAATACTGTTTCAAGTGCTATTGGTTCTGAAAGATGTGAGCATATCGACAAATATCACATTAACCTTTCTATTTGAGTGGTTAATTTTTATTGATGATTGTCACAGATTTACTGTTGAAAAAACATTGTTCCGCAATGCATATATACTGGTAAGTTACATATAATCTTTATTTATCAATGTCTTAATGATTGACCTGCTTTTTTGTGAAATAATATACTGCTAATTGATCATACTAGTAGATTAAAATTCAGGATAAGACTCTTTTTGTAGAATAATTTTCCATTGGTGATGAATTAATTAGGCTAAGTGAAAAAAACATTCTCTATTCCTCGGCGTAATATAGCCAAAAAATAAGAACACCTGCCCTCGGCTATTTTCCCTAGTGGGTTAAATAGCGGATAACTCGCTCTGTACATATTTATAACAATAAAACCTACTAACCAGAGATTAAGGCGAGACCGATTATGGAAACGGCAAAAAAAAATGAGAGTGTCATTTTAATTGATTCTCCGGCAGCTAAAAATGCCAATATGACTGAGAGGGAATGGCAGGAAGCTATTAAATTTGACAGCACGGATTTTGGCTGGGTAATAATGAGTATTGGGATGGCTATCGGTGCCGGGATTGTATTTTTACCGGTGCAAGTTGGGTTGATGGGATTATGGGTGTTTTTGCTTTCATCTATTATTGGTTATCCTGCCATGTATCTCTTCCAACGATTATTTATTAATACATTGGCAGAATCACCAGAATGTAAAGATTACCCGAGTGTTATCAGTGGATATTTAGGAAAAAACTGGGGGATCGTTTTAGGTGCGCTCTATTTTATTATGCTGGTCATCTGGATGTTTGTTTATTCCACTGCCATCACCAATGACAGCGCTTCCTATTTACAAACATTCGGTGTAACCGAAGGGTTATTATCCGATAATCCTTTCTATGGTTTAGTGCTAATTTGCGTGCTGGTGGCAATCTCCTCACGAGGTGAAAAACTGCTGTTCAAACTGTCGAGCTTTATGGTGATTACCAAGTTATTGGTGGTGGCTGCATTGGGTATTTCGATGGTAGGGATGTGGCACTTGTACAACGTTGGTATGCTGCCACCCGTGGGTTTACTGATAAAAAATGCAATAATTACACTGCCGTTTACCCTGACGTCTATTTTGTTTATTCAAACACTCAGTCCAATGGTCATCTCATATCGAGCCAAGGAAAAGTCACTGGAAGTGGCTCGTCATAAAGCCCTGCGGGCGATGAATATTGCTTTTGGTATTTTATTCTGCACGGTGTTCTTCTATGCGGTTTCCTTTACGCTGGCAATGGGACACGATGAAGCGGTTAAAGCTTATGAGCAAAACATTTCAGCACTAGCCATCGCCGCTAAATTCTTCCCCGGCGGATGGGCAACGGTAGTCAGTGTTATTTTAAATATCTTTGCAGTAATGACGGCATTCTTTGGTGTTTATTTAGGTTTCCGCGAAGCGACACAAGGTATTGTGCTTAATATATTACGTCGAATCATGCCACCTGAAAATATTAATGAGCGCTGGGTGCAAAATGGAATCATGGTCTTTGCTGTATTACTGGCATGGGGCGCGATTATATTAAACGCACCCGTCTTGAGCTTTACTTCTATTTGTAGCCCAATATTCGGTATGGTGGGGTGTTTGATTCCTGCCTATTTAGTTTATAAAGTGCCGGCGCTACATAAATATAAAGGTCTGTCTCTGACCGTCATTATTATTACCGGCGTTTTACTGTGTATTTCTCCATTCCTGGCATTCTCTTGAAATAACGGCATCTGACATTACCTGCTGTAAATGTTTGAAGGTATTTATTATGAGTAACACAACTGATTCTGCTTTATGGACGGCGTTTATCCATGTCATTCAACGGGATGTGCAACCCGCCGTAGGGTGTACTGAGCCGATCGCCTTGGCGTTGGCATCAGCCATTGCTGCTTCATATTTGCCCGCGAAAGCTGAGCGTATTGAGGCGCGGGTTTCACCAAACCTGATGAAAAATGGTATGGGTGTGACAGTGCCTGGCACCGGCATGGTGGGATTACCCATCGCCGCCGCAGTCGGGGCATTAGGCGGTGATCCTGACGGCGGGCTGGAGGTGTTGAAAAACCTCAGCTCGCAACAGGTAGCAGAGGCGAAAGCCATGTTGGATCGGGGGGATGTACGAGTCGATATGCAGGCGGGGGATGAAATCCTGTTTGCTGAAGCCACGTTATATCAGGGAGATCAATGGGCTTGTGTCACTATTGCCGGTGGCCACACTCAAGTGGTGAGAATTGTCATCAATGGCAATGTTCTGTTTGAACTGGCGCCAGAGTCCCCGTCAGAACAGGCGGCATGCCATGCTCATGATTGTCTGAAACAGGCGACGGCTCGTCAGGTTTATCAATTTGCTACCCAAGTGCCATTTGAGCAGATTGCCTTTATTTTACAGGCCGCCAAATTGAATGGGGCACTGTCGCAAGAAGGGCTAACGGGCAACTATGGCTTGCACATTGGTGCTTCACTG
The DNA here is from genome assembly GCF_030433455.1 of Yersinia sp. 22-579. NCBI lineage: Bacteria > Pseudomonadati > Pseudomonadota > Gammaproteobacteria > Enterobacterales > Yersiniaceae > Yersinia > Yersinia sp. 22-579. The sequence goes on from NZ_JAUJTZ010000009.1 coordinate 86,542, forward strand.
ATGCGTCAGCGCGGGCGGGGGCTGCTGGTTAAGGATTTGCTGTCGGATATCATGATTCGCTCGGCGGCGGCATCTGATGCACGTATGGGCGGAGCACTGTTGCCCGCGATGAGTAATTCCGGTAGCGGAAATCAGGGGATTGCCGCTACCATGCCAGTAGTGGTGGTGGCAGAACACGTCGGAGCCAGTGAGGAAGAGCTGGCGCGGGCGCTTATTCTTTCCCATTTGATGGCGATTTATATTCACAGCCAGTTACCCACTTTGTCTGCATTATGTGCCGCCACCACCGCCGCAATGGGGGCCGCGGCAGGGATGGCGTGGCTGCTGGAGCCGCGTTATGAACCGGTAGCATTGGCCATTGGCAGTATGATTGGTGATATCAGCGGGATTATCTGTGATGGCGCGGCCAACAGTTGCGCGATGAAAGTTTCCACCAGTGTTAGTGCGGCGTATAAGGCGGTGTTGATGGCATTAGACAGCAGCGGGGTCACCGGCAATGAGGGGATCGTTGCAGATGATGTCGATCAGTCAATCGCTAATCTGTGTGCGCTGGCCTGTGGTGCGATGCGGCAAACAGACAGTCAGATTATCGAGATTATGGCACGAAAGTGTCACTGTGATTAAGCGTTGATAAGTATAAATAACCGGGAGGGCAGTGATGCTCACCCGGCTTATTGTTATTGGCTTATGACACCAATTCCAGACCGGCGAGCCGTCGCCAGTAGCCATTACAATCGGCTTTATCGGCCAGTGTCAGTGGGTTTAATCCCAATTCGTTGGCGCGGAACTGATCAATGACACCCAGCGTTTCCATGCCTTGCGGCGAAAGACGGACGATATCCACCAAACCTTGCATGGAAATCAGATCGTTACCGAGGTTATAGCAATAGCCACTTTGGGTCTGAATCCCATTAAGGATAAACACCTGCTGGTCTTCCTGTGACAGCACCGGCCGCCCTTGCGGGTATTTAATGCAGCAGGTCTCACACTCGTCTTTAGCCCGATCTTCTGAGCGCGCAGTAAAGCAGCGGGCAGAATAAGCCAGCGGCAGGTGACCGTAGCTCAATACCTCGACTTCAAACTGATTGCGGAACCCCAGCTCTTCACACTGTTGCAGCACATTAGCCAGCCAATCGCGTGAAAGCTCAACCGGCATACACCAGCGCATCATACCCTGACGGTGCAAAATCCGCAGAGTATAGGCGTTGTAGCAATTGAGGGCATGACCGGCGACAAAGGGTAAACCGCGCTCCGCCGCCATATTGACCGCACCCAAGTCATTAGCTTCTAACAAGAAATCGCCGTTTTCGACATAGCGCTTTAATTCATTTAATTCTGACGGCGCTTGCAGCAGGGCCAGTGTGGAAATCACTACCTGTTTGCCGCTGGCGGCAACGTCTTTGGCGAGTGCTAACCAATCACCCACTTTCATTTCGCGGCGTTTGGTACAAACATTCTCACCAAGATAAATAATATCGGCACTGCTGCTGGCAGCGGCCTGATAAAAAGTTTCAATATCGGTTTTTGGCCAGTAATAGAGTACTGCGCCTAAGGCGTACTTCATATTTCCTCCGGCTACTGCCACTTGCGATGATAAGCGCCTAGGGTGGTTTGGGTGCCTTCGGACATAGCGCCCAGTTGTTCCATCCATTCTTCTTTGGCGGAAAATTGCGCAGGGTTGGCCAGATAGCGGTCAATCGCCTGCCGCCACACTTTCGCCACCTGGCTGACATAAGCTGGGCTGCGCTGACGCCCTTCAATTTTCACCGAGGCAATATTGGCGGCAAATAATTCCGGTAGCAGTTCAAGTGTATTGAGGCTGGTCGGCTCTTCCAGTGCATGATAGCGCTGCCCATCCACCAAATAGCGCCCTTTGCACAAGGTCGGATAGCCAGCATTTTCGTTATCTTCATAACGGTCGATCAGCACTTCATTGAGGCGAGACTCCATCCCTTGCGGGGTTTGCTGCCAGCGTACAAAGCGTGCCGGGGAGCAGGCACCGACGGTATTGGGTGATTCACCGGTCAAATAGGATGAAAGATAGCACCGCCCTTCAGCCATAATGCACAAACTGCCAAAGGCAAAAACTTCCAATGGAACCGGGCTGGTGCGGGACAGTTGTTTTACCTGATGCATGGATAGCACCCGCGGTAAAACCACCCGTGCGACATCAAAATGACGTTGATAGAAGCGGATAGCTTCATCATTGGTCGCTGATGCTTGTACCGACACATGGCGCTCAACTTCCGGGTAGCGTTCGGCGGCATATTCCAACATCGCCAAATCCGCCAGAATCAGGGCATCAGCCCCAAGTTGTGCCGCCATATCAACGGCCCGTTGCCAGCGGGAATAGCCGTCAGGATGAGCAAACGTATTAATGGCGATATGCAATTTCCGTTTGCGGCTGTGAACGTAATTGACGGCTTCCTGTAATTTTTTATCGGTGAAATTCAGTCCGGCAAAATGGCGGGCGTTAGTATCATCTTTCAAGCCGATATAAACCGCGTCAGCACCATTATCGATTGCGGCCTTTAATGCGGGTAAATTACCGGCAGGACAAAGCAGCTCCATAGAATTTTCCCTATCCGAAGATGATAGTAGAGTTTAGCGAATGGCGATTTTAGTTAACCCGCCGTGAACTGACCTTGATTTAGGGCAGTTTCTTTCGCATTGGTGCCATTCTTCTGATATTTAGCAAGACTTTCAGAGACAACTTGGTGCAAAATTTATTGATATAACATAGTTACCTATTTATCTGGGTTAAGAGGAGTCAGCCTGTGTTGGGAGAACTACGAGCACGCCTTGTACGCCAAGGGCCAGCGCTGCTGCGGGGGCCGTTAAAACTTACGCCATTTGCTTTGCAACGCCAGGTGTTGGAGCAAGTGTTGGGCTGGCAATTCCGTCAGGCGCTGCTGGACGGAGATCTGGAGTTTCTGGAGTCTCGCTGGTTAAAAATTGAAGTGCGTGACCTCGCATTGCAATGGTTTATGACCGTGGAAAACGGTAGGCTGGTGGTGAGCCAACAGGCTGAAGCGGATGTTAGCTTCAGCGGTGATGCCAACGATCTGATTCTGATCGCTGCCCGTAAAGAAGATCCGGATACGCTATTTTTCCAGCGCCGGCTGCGAATTGAAGGGGATACCGAATTGGGCCTGTATGTGAAAAATCTGATGGATGCCATTGAATTGGAATCCATGCCGACGCTACTGCGAGTCGGCCTACAACAACTGGCGGAATTTATTGAAGCGGGTCAGCAAGAGGGTGCGGCGAGTACTTCCCGTACATTAGCATCGTGCTGATCCGGGTTGAAATTCCAGTGGATGCTCCGGGGATCGACGCCTTATTACGCAAGGCATTCAAGGGCGATGATGAAGCAGAATTAGTGCAACAATTACGCGAAGATGGCTTACTGACGCTGGGTATTGTGGCAACCGATGATGAAGGCGGTGTAGTGGGTTATGCGGCATTCAGCCCGGTAGATGTGGGCGGCGAAGACCGTCAATGGGTTGCACTGGCCCCGCTGGCAGTGGAAGAAGGTCTGCGTCGTCAAGGATTGGCTGAGAAGCTGGTCTACGAAGGCCTCGACTCTCTCAATGAGTTCGGCTATGCCGCGGTGGTGGTATTAGGCGATCCCGCCTATTATCAGCGTTTTGGCTTTGTGCCAGCGGCCCGTCATCAATTAACCTGCCGTTGGCCTGATACTGAAGAAGCTTTTCAGGTGTATGCGTTGGCAGAAGATGCACTGACAGATGCTGATGGCGAAGTGGTGTTTTCTGCGCCGTTTAATCGGTTCTAACGTCTAGCAACGATACCAATGAAGAGGGCTGGTTCATCACCAGCTTTTCTTTTTGTTGCTTACTGAGCTGCTTGACCCGATATTCCAGCTTCAACGCCGTTGAGCGATCCCCTGCTTCACAATGAAATACCAGCGCTAACTCTCCTTTGCCCCGCAGCGCTTTTGCGCCTTTTCCAGCTTGATGTTGCGTCAGTCTCCTGGCCACATCAGTGGTAATGCCGGTATACAGCATGCCACTGGTGGTGCGCAGCAGATAGAGATGCCAAAGGCTGTCCGACATAATCTTATTCCAGTCCGGGGGTAGCAGTTCGGAACATTATTACCGGAATTTCCCATTGCATCCTGACTTTTTTATCTGCTGGCACCTGATCAGTTTAAATTGGTTCTATTTGGCTCAATATGAACCATTCGATTGCTTATTTAGTCTTTGCTGCAAATTCAAAGCGTGGTGAAACCAAACCGTACAATGTCCAACCGAGGAAGGTGACAATCGCACCCCAAGTCATGGCTTCCTGGCCTGAACTATAAAGCGCATAGAAGCTATACATCGCACCGATAAAGGCAATGATATTGGCTTTGCGCGCTTTTGCAGGTGGAACATTGGCGGTTTTCTGAATAATCACCAACGCTGCCATCGACAGAATATAAGGGATGATATTGGTTACGACGGCCAGATTGACCAGCACATTGAATTGTTTATTCAATGATGGACTAATAGTCATTAGTGACAAAACACTCTGGATGACAACAATAGTCAGCATCCCTTTGATTGGCGCATCAGCTTTACTGACTTTAGAGAAGATTTTCGGGAAGAAACCTTCATCGGCAGAGGATTTAAATACCTGAGCGATGGTGAACTGCCAGCCGAGCAATGAACCCACACAAGACATAATCATCAATGCCATGATGATTTTACCCACAGCCGGGGTAAACATATAAGCGAATGCCAGGCCAAATGGCGCTGTTGAGTTCGCCAAGTCCATATTAGGGACAATACCGGCGATGACGTTGGTCGAAATAATATAGATAACCGCTGCACCTAAAGTCCCGCCCAATACTGCAATCGGAACGTTACGTTCAGGGTTTTCTACGGCGTCGGTATTGGCACAGGCAGATTCCAGCCCCAGGAAAGCCCATAATGTCATTGAGATGGAAGAGCCGATAGCTTCAAAAGTAGGCACGCCATGTGGGTTCCATGCCGCCGCGTAAGCGGAGCCGCTAAACCAGAACCAACCAATAATCGAAATCCCCACTACCGGAATAATCACCCCCCAGATAGTGACACTACTGATTTGCCCGGTAATACGTGCGCCACCGAAGTTAGCCACCGTTGCCAACCACAGTACGCCGATAGTCGCGATACAAATACCCAGTGGTGTTAAGGTAGCACCCAGTAATTCAGTTCCGTACCCGACCGCCGATATGGCAATAGCGATATTGGCAATCAATAGAGACGCACCATAGGTATAGTTGGCCATGAAGTTGCCGGATTTACCGAAAGCGTATTCTGCATAACCGCCCATCCCACCCGATTTACGGCTGAACATCCCGCACTGGGCAAATGCATAAGCCAGCGCCATGGAACCGACGGCGGTGACTAACCATGAAACGATAGAAATCGTCCCAACTTCGGCGAGTTTGGTTGGCAGCATAATTATGCCTGACCCCATCATATTGACGGCAGTCAGAATAGTTAGCTGTACTACTCCCATCTTATTATTTGTTTTACTCATTTTTATTATCTCTTTTTAAATTTCAGAGACTGCGGGAATATTTTCCCGCAGGTTTGAGTTATTGGTGTTGTATAATAGAAATCTTCTTTTTTACTTGTTTTTCATCATATAGCCGTATGCGCGGTTCCATCCGTCTTCATCGACTTGTAAATAAACACCTTGTAATTCAGGTGCAAAGCCTGGCAATAGGTTAATACTTTCTTCAAGTGCCAGGAAATAACGTTGAGCAGCACCACCCCAAACTTCACCAGGGACAACACACAATACTCCCGGTGGGTAAGGAAGTGCGCCTTCAGCGGCAATTCGGCCTTCTGCTTTACATAATGGAACTAATTCAGCATGTCCACGAACGAATTCAATATTGGCATCCTGAGGATTCATCATAACTTTAGGGAAATATTGTTTGCGGAACATTTCTTTTTGCAGCTGTTTAACATCGTAGCTGACATAAAGGTCATGCATTTCCTGACATAATTTACCGATGGTATAGCCTTTATAACGAGTTTCGTTATTACGATAAACTGTTGGTAATACATCACTCAGTAATGCATCTTCTTCAATGAAACGTTCAAAGCGAGCAATTTGTGCCACCAAATGTTGCATTTTCGCCAAGTCTTCTGCTGGCGTTAATAAGAACAGAATGGAGTTAAGGTCACATTTTTCTGGCACGATGCCATTTTCACGTAGGAAGTTAGCCAGAATAGTTGCCGGAATACCTGAAGCGGTATATTCGCCGGTATTGGTATCAATTCCTGGTGTAGTTAATAACAATTTACAAGGGTCGACAAAGTATTGTGATGCTTCATAACCTTCAAAAGCATGCCATTTTTCGCCTGGAATGAAATTAAAGAAGCGTAAATCTTGAGCCATAGCCTCGGTGTCATATTCTTGCCAAGGTTTACCATCAACTTCTACCGGCACAAAAGGTTTAATCATATTACAGGTATTTAAGATCATTTTACGGGCTTCAATACCGGTCTTCACACAATCTAACCACATGCGCTGACCACTTTTCCCTTCATGCATTTTCGCATTAACATCTAATGCTGCGAATAATGGATAGAATGGGCTGGTGGAAGCGTGCAACATAAAGGCATTATTAAAACGCTTATGGTTACAATAACGATCCTGGCCTTTAATATGTTTATCTTTCTTATGAATTTGCGAGGTTTGCGAGAAACCGGCTTGTTGTTTATGTACTGATTGCGTAACGATAATACCTGGATCGTTTTCATTCAGTTCAAGTAATAATGGTGAGCAATCTTTCATCATAGGAATAAACTGCTCATAACCGACCCAAGCAGAGTCGAACAGAATATAGTCACAAAGGTGGCCGATTTTATCCACAACCTGACGAGCGTTATAAATGGTACCGTCATAAGTGCCTAATTGGATAATCGCCAGGCGGAATGGGCGCGCTTCGTTGGCACGTTCTGGGGCTACGCTACGTATCTGTTCACGCAGGTATTTCTCTTCAAAACAGTGAGCATCAATACCACCGATAAAGCCAAACGGGTTACGGGCAGTTTCCAGATAAACCGGTGTAGCCCCTGCTTGAATCAGTGCGCCATGATGGTTGGATTTATGGTTATTACGGTCAAACAGTACCAGATCACCACGGGCTAATAGGGCATTGGTGGCGACTTTATTAGAAGCTGATGTCCCGTTCAGTACGAAATAGGTTTTATCGGCATTAAATACTTTTGCAGCATGTTTTTGAGCATCACAAGGTGCGCCTTCATGAATAAGCAAATCGCCTAATTTGACGTCAGCGTTACACATATCAGAACGGAAAATAGTTTCACCGTAGAAGTCAAAGAATTGACGTCCAGCCGGATGTTTACGGAAGAACTGACCACCTTGGTGTCCCGGACAGGCAAAAGTAGAATTCCCCATCTCAACATATTTTTTTAATGTACTGAAGAACGGAGGTAGCAACTCTTTTTCATATTTTTCAGCTGCGGATTCCAGTTGTTTACCGTAAAAGTCAGTATTGTCACCGCACAGTTCAAATACCCCATTTAAAGATGGTAATACATCGGTATTCAGTTCTTCTTCACAACAGACAGCCGCAAAAATTGGAATGTCCAGACCTAATGAATGAATGCTTTCAATGACACCATTATTAATGTCTTGAACAGAAAGTACCACAGCAGCTACATCAGTAAAATCGGTGTGTAAAACATCTACAACTTCCCGCTGTGATTCGAAACAAGGCATGGCAGATGTACTCGCCGCGATATTTAATTTTTTCATTTATTTTTCTCTCTTATTTTATTTAGGGTATATGAACCCGTCCAACATTTTTGCAAGTTGGATTTAGTCGTTTAATAAATTTTGTGTATAGCAGCCCGTATCAATGAATTAAAACTCATTAATAAGTAAGTCTGCTTTTCTGCGCAACACGTTGCCTTTATACCATTCCTTGTCTTTACATAAAAAAGACAGAATTTAAGGCGCAGTGATCCTCATGTCATTTAGCATTAATGACAAAGGTGACATTTAATTTTTACAGGATAGCTATGTTTCTGCTGAAAGACTTAAACACCAAGCCAATAGAAATTGAGTCGTAATTAGCAACAATCTATTCGGCGTTGAAATATTACTGTGTGTTGGTCTTTTCGGAGAAAGCAGACAATAGTTAACATAACGAAAAGATATCAAGAGATTTTCGTTGTTGTTAAAAATTGTGCATAGACAATGACTATCCAATAAAAAACGGATGTCATCGCAGGAGGGATATTATCTATAATGGTAATAAGAAAAATTAAAATAACTACGGTGCGCCGGCATCATCAAATGCGTTGTCCGCCTTATATGCGCCATTTTCTTGTTGTTATTTTCCATTTGTGTAAGGTCTCTGTTTTTTTAAACAAATTTCCGGTTTAAACAAGGATGTCGTTTTAAACAAGATTTTCTAAAAACGAACTGATGACGGCTATTTTAGTCATAACACTTATTCATTCTGTGACGAATGTCATGTTTTTATCCGATTTCTAAATGACTTTTGACTAAAAAATGAATAAATAGCTATTTTTATTCATTTTAAACGTTATATATTCAAAACTGTACTGGATATTATGCAAAACAGTAAGGTTATATTTAACACGGCAGATACATTGTCAGAGCTATTATTATGCGATATTTGCAATGAGAGCGGGTTCTTAATTGAAATTGTATTTTATTTGTTAAGCCAAAATTATTTGTTACATCCAAATTTATACGGAAATATTGCATATTAATTCAAATTAAGCATATGCAGTAAATGTTAGCTAAATCACGTTATCAGGCTGTTGCTTGTCTAAATCCCTATAATAAGGAAGGTTATGCTTGTCATCTTATTGTCGTTAGATATAAATGTGGCAAAACAGGGGCAAAAGCTGCCCCTGTGAGGAGGAATTTAACTGAATAGCGGTAGTGCACTGGCGGTAAAGGGAATTTTTACCTGTATAACCTGCTGTTGACGAGTCAATTTGATAGATAAAATCTCGCCATCATTGTCCACTTGCACTGCCTGCAGCGGGTCGTGGTTATTCATATCAAATACGCAGGTAACCAGTGATTCAGGTTGATGATGACGCAAAATCAAATAACTGATATCACGCACTGACGGGTTTGCCGGGGCCAACCCCTGAAACAGAGTGGCATCTGCGGCGAGCCAGAGTGTTATCGGGCGAGCCGCTGTTTGATAGCGGCACTGAATCACGCCATTCAGTGGTTGGGCCGTAACTTGATGTAAATATTGCATTGGCCCGCTAGCGCAGAAGGTCGTACTTTCTCCTACCGATTCAATTACCGCCCCGTCGATATGCAGTGTCCAGTCCCACTGTTGTTGATGTGGATTGACGATACTGCTGATATCGATAATCGCATCTTCTAACCATAAAATACGGCGGCGAAATTTGACATCAAGGTAAGCCTCGCTATCCCATTGGACTCGGGTATGACTGTCCAGCGTGGGGGCTTTTTGGCTCCAATCGACCTCGGTATCCAACCAACTAAAGTTTGCGGATTGATGCCAGTGATGAATAACTGGCACAGCGGGCGGCTGATTTTTCTGGTTAATACTGAGCGTATTGTGGGTGGCACTATTTTTGTAATAACCATAATGCAGTTGTGCGCCATAACCGGTAGTGCCTAAATCCGGTAGAACCTCTTGCCCTTGCTCAAACAGAATGAGATTCAGCCGATCATAATGGTCATGTTCACCCCCGTATGGACTGTGTTTTACCAGCAAAGCGCGGCCAGATTGCGGTTGGCGAAGAATGGTCAATCCACAATCTGGTGCATGCAGCGTATCTGTTGGAATGACATCAATCATTGGTGGTGGCAATTCTTCAACGCCGTACAGCAGCGCATCCAAATTCAAACGCGGTTCCTGGCGATAAATATGGTGCAGGGCGGCGGCATATTCATCATTACCATAAGTTTTAAAGGCAAACTCATACAAATGGGCATGATTAAGCTGCTCCTGACCCGCAGTGCAATCATTGATGCGAGGGAATGTGCCATCGGGCATCAGTAATTTTAAAGGGAAACTGAGCATATCGCGGTAATAAGGTAACGCCAGCAGACTGTAACGGCTCCCTGCGGCCAGTTTTTCAAATGACCAGAAGCCTTGCAATGCATAAAAGTGATAATGCACTGAGCCTTCAAACCAGAACCCTTCATTGAACAACCCATGCTCTAGCTGATAACGCAGGCCATACTCAGCATTAACGGCAAACTCAACATAGAGTTCATCTTCGAGGATCAGCCCGATCACCGCGATAGCGCTGCTAATTTTCACTTCATGGTTATGCAACTGACGGGTGCGGTGTTGCATCAGGAAATCAGCCCCCTCGCGCAATAAGCGCCCGGCTATGCAATCACGCTGTTCCTGGCTGAGTGCCTCGGCAATGAAATCATAACCCAATGCAAAATCGAGTAGACAATTGGCCTCACACAAGGTTTGTGCATTGGCTTTGCCCGGCCCGTTGTAAGGGATACCGCCGTGCACTTCATAGTCGGGATAGTAGCGAGCATAATCTATCAAAATATCCCGCACCTTTTCGAAGTAGCGTATCTCGCCAGTGAGTTGCCACAGCAAACCGAGCTGATTACAGGCCTTGGCATTTAGGCCGTTAAGCGCCCGCCACCAGGCACCATCATAGGGTTCTCCGCTAAACAAATGAGAGTCTATCGGGCAACGGTGTTGCGTCGGTGAATAGCGATCCCACACTAACTTCACACCGTGATCGGGGCAATAATAGTAATGATTCCAGGTGGCGATACCGGTGGCAGGGACTAGTGTGTCTGAGCCCAAAACCACCTGATTATCCTCAATCAGCGTGGCAATAATCTCGGACTGCTGCACGCTATTTCCCTGTTGTTGCATAACGCGCTGGCGGATTTTAGTCATCTGCCTGTCCGTAAACTGCTTCATATCTGATGTGTCCTCGACGATGCTTATTTTTTGGCGATTAGGGGCTGTGTTATCGGGTAGAGCAAGATTTCGACGGCATCCGGGTATTTGGCCATCAGATATTGCGCTTTCTGCTGGAAATCAGGGTCTGTCGGGTAGGCGCGTGCAGCCGTCATCATATTGACCAGTGCTTTTTTATCTTGCACGCCATCCAGGTCTTTATACGGCCAGGCTTGGTCGGTATTGATAAAGCCCGCGACATATTGATAGCCTTTTTTCAGGCTGTGTTCGTCGAGGCTAAAATGCCAGATATCTTTATTGGCAACTTCTCCCAGTCGACCCAGCTTGTTGTAGGCTTCCAGATGGAAATTGCTGTAATGCCACGGACGGGTACGCTCCAGTTCAGCATTCTGACGGCCCTGGATATCAAAATGTGATGGAATTCGGCGTAGTTGAGTGATTTCCAGGCGCTTTTGCGCTGCGGCTTTTTGGTTGCTGAATAGCGCAAAAGAGGCGGCCTGCATATCAAAATAGGTGCCGTGGTTATTGTGCCAATTATCCTCTTCGAAACCATTCTGGCTGGTGGTCATCCATTGGTAAAAATCTTTGTACCAAAGTTTGATGGCCTGATAGTCAGTCTCAGTGAGCACATTGGCGGGCCTTATTAATTCAACCGCATCTATCACGTCTACCAGTGCTCGGCTATCGATCAGACCAATACCTCGGCCTTCATTGATTCCTGGAATAGCTTGAGCATATTGGAGATTTGGGTTCATTCGGGTGTTGGGATTGACGAACCAGTTGACCAATTGTTCGCGTGCTTTGTCGGCATACTCTGGTTTGCCGGTAAAGCTATAAGCCAGTGCCAGATAATAGACATCTTCACTGAAGTTGTTCATGCGCTTTTTATCTGTCGCATCACTGTTGGCATCAGGATTTGTTTCACCATCTTTGCGCAAATAAGGCATACCGTCTTTCTTGCTTGGGTCTGGCCACCAATAAGGTGGAAAGCTGTAATAGTCGTGCTTGTCGCCACTGGCGGCTAACAGGCTTTTATCCATGACGGAATAAAGCGGTTTTTTTAGGGCCTTATCAGCCTTAGTTATCAGATTTTTATAGGATTTTTCATATAGTGGGTTGTTCTGCTTAATTTGTTCAATGCTGTAGTTAATATCATCCATTTTTAATAATAATGGCTGACTTTCCGCAGCGTAAATAAAGGATGAGGATCCCAGAAGAATAGCCATTAATAGATTTTTTTTAGCCAACATTTTCATCATCACTTTCCTTATTTTTTATGATTTACAGAATTTGAAATAAAATCTTTTGGTTAATGTAATTAATTAATCCATTTTTAATGAATAGATTCTTTCACCTAATAAAAACAAGGTTATTAACTGTGTTCGTGTTATTTCAATAAAAAGAACACCGTTCCATTTCAGATGGATTTGAATTCTAGGGTAAAGTTTCTGGACTTTTGTGATCCAGATCCATCTTATAAATTATCTGTGAATAAATGATTTAAATTGTGATTGGTATCAAATTAAATCTCTGTTTTAGACGTTTTTTAGGTAATTTAAATAATCTCGTGATTTTTTTAATTTTTAAAATGAAGATTTTATATTGTTGTTTTTAATGTTTAATTTAATTAACTCTATATTTTGTGTCATTTTTCAAGTGTGATCTTAAGCAGAAAATTCAAAATGGAATTAAGTTTTGTTTTTTGTGGTGTGGTTTTTTGTTTTCCTCTGGGTTCTAATGTTGTCGAGTGTTTCGTGATTTTATTCTGTTATTTAAACTTCTGGGTAAATTCATAAAAATTAGATTTCAACGAGGACGCTGAGATGAAGACAAAAATGATAATGTCAAAAGTAAAAATAAAATCTTTGCTGTTGTTAACTTATTTAGCCATAGGGATTCCTTCTCTCCACGCAGCAGAAACATTGCAGGTATGGATACGTGCCAGTAATGATTCCAAAAATATTTATAAGACAGAAGCTGAAACTTTTGAGAAGAAAACTGGCATCAAAATCGAATATTTCAATGCCACTACCGATTTTGAACAGCGCCTGGCACGAGCCGCAGCAGGCAACGCGCTGCCAGACTTGATTTTCAATGATGCGGCGGCTATCGGGCAGTTTGTCCAATTGGGGATTGTTGAGCCAATTGAACCGAAAAATATCATTGGCGGGGCAGATATCATAGATACCGCTTGGGAGAGTGCCCAGTATATTGATGGCAAATATTATGGCGTACCCACTTCAGCACAAACCTTTGCTTTGTTTATCCGTAAAGATTGGCGAGAAAAACTGGGGTTAGAGCTACCCAAAAGCTGGGAAGATATCAGTACCCTGGCCAAAGCCTTTACCTTCAATGACCCCGATGGCAATGGTAAAAATGACACTTACGGCTTTATTTTGCCCGCCTCTACCACCCGTGGTTACGCCAGTTGGTTTATCAGTTCCTATCTCTGGCAAGCCGGAGGGGATTTCATTCGTCCAGCCGGTGAGGGCAAATTTAAAGGCTCACTGGAAGAACCCGCAGCGGTTGAAACTCTGAGTTTCATACGCGGCATGGTATGCGACAAAACAGTACAGCCGGGGGCGATTAATGCCACCACCGCAGATGCTATTCCTTCTTTCCGCTCCGGTCAAAGCGGCATGTTCGTCACCGGCCCATACCATATTGCTCTATTTGATAAAGACCCCGGCAAAGATACTTTTGAAGTGATCCCGCCGCCAAAAGGGCCTAAAGGGCAGGCAACACTGGCTGAAGGTACCACGGTATTTATGATGAAAAGCAGCCAGAAAAAAGCAGCCGCTCAGAAATTCATAGAATTCATGATTTCACCGGAAGGGCAACAAATCGGCATGGGAATGGGCAGCAATAATATGCCAGTAGTGCGCTTATCCATTAATAAACTGGTTGATACTAAAGCGGTTTATAACGATCCGCGGTGGGCAATGTTTGCTGATTTGTACGCCGAGCATGGCCGCTATATTCCGCAAGTCCCTAACTGGACGCCGATTCGCCAGGTGACTGCTGAAGGTTTCAACCGCATCTTAGCCAACTGTGAAGGTGATATTCCTGCTGAATTAAAAGTAGTGAATCAGAAGGTGAATGATGAGTTGGCTAAACAGAATGTCTTAGGGCAGTGAGTAAATCATGATAACGCTAACCCCCCGACTAAAACGTAATCTGGTTCCGTGGCTGTTCCTGGCCCCGGCACTGGTCATCTTCACCTGGTTTAAATTCATCCCGATGCTGCAAGGGCTGGTGATGAGTTTTTACAAGGTTAACTTTAACCAGCCAAATGAGTGGGTCGGGTTTGACAACTTTTCCCGCGCGATGGGTGATGAAGCTCTACATTCTGCGGTTTTCAACACCCTGTTATATGTGGTGGTCACCATGGTGGTGGCTGCTTTTATCGCCTTCTTCTTAGCCATGCTATTAGAAGGCCCGGCACGACATTTGCGTTTTATCCGTACCGCTATCTTCTTGCCCGCGGTGACCAGTGCGGCGATCGTCGCCGAAATGTGGCGAATTCTGTTTAATCCGACCAGTAATGGGGTGGTGAACCACATTTTGTCGTGGTTCAGCATTGAAGCGCAGGGTTTTCTGGCAGATACCGACCAGGCGCTATGGACCGTGATGTTGCTGCATATCTGGAAAGCCGTGCCTTACAACATGGTTATCTTTATTGCCGGTCTGGTGGGGATTAGCCGTGATTTGTATGACGCCTCGAATGTGGACGGCGCTAACTGGTGGAACCGCCTGCGTTACGTCACTTTGCCCGGCATGATCCCAGCACTTTCTGTGGTGCTGATGCTGTCATTCATCCGCGGTTTCCGAGTATTTGCCGAAGTTTATGCCACCACCGGCGGTGGCCCGTCTAATGCGACAGAAATGATCATGACTCATATCTACAAGCTGGGTTTCGAACAGTTTGATTATGGGTATGCATCAGCGGTGTCCTTCCTGTTATTCGCCTTCACTGTGGTGCTGACCATATGTCATCTCACCTTGAAAAAGCGCATCGCCCGTTACTAACCGAGCCGGAGACTGATAATGAAAAGTAAAAGTTGGAACAGTATCGGCCGCTGGATAATTTATGGCCTGTTGCTGGTGGTATTTGTCGGCCCGTACTGGGGCATTATCGCCACCGCATTCAGCGGCGCGCCGGTCAAACCTGGTGAGTTGTTGGCCTGGCCCAATCAGTTCTCGTGGGATAACTTTATTTTCGCCTGGATGGATATTGGCGTCTGGCAATACCTGCTGAACTCCATCGTCGTGGTGTTCTTCGGCACCGTGTTACAGGTATCGGTCAGTGCGCTAGCTGCCTATGCGCTGGCGCGTAAAAAGTTTGTCGGCGTCTCGCTGACCAGCTTGGTTATTCTGTCGACCATGATGCTGCCGGAAGAAGTGATCGCCATTCCGCTGTATATGATAATCAACTGGCGACTGCCGCTTATCGATGCTTCGCTATACAACAGCTATCTGGGCATGATCTTGCCGGTGGTGGGCTGGGCTTTCTCTATCTTCGTATTGACCGAGTTTATGGCGGCTATCCCGAAAGAGCTGGAAGAAGCGGCGCGTATTGATGGTGCCAGCGAATGGCAAATCTTCTTCCACGTCATCCTGCCGTTGGTCAAACCGGCATTGGGCACGGTGGTGACCTTCGGCTTCATCATGATTTGGGATCAATACCTGTTACCACTGATTGTGGTGAATCAGGACAGTTTGAACACTATTCCGGTGATCCTCGGCACATTACGTACTGACGAAACCATCACACCAAACATCTTTATTGCCATCACTCTGTTGGCGATGTTGCCAAGCATCATCGTGTATCTGGGTCTGCAAAAACATTTCAATCGCGGGATCATGTCTGGCGCGGTTAAAGGCTAGGGAGAAACAAAATGGGATCGGTTGTACTTAAAAATGTCTGTAAATCTTACGGTGACACCCATGTGATCCGCGATGTATCGCTGGAGATCCCTGATGGTGAATTTTGTGTGTTGGTTGGCCCAAGCGGCTGCGGAAAGTCTACCTTACTGCGCATGATTGCCGGGTTGGAGGAGATCTCTGGCGGCACGGTGGGCATCAATGATAGAGATGTCACTGATGTTGAACCCAAGATGCGCGACATTGCTATGGTGTTCCAAAGTTATGCTCTTTATCCGCAGATGACGGTGCGCGAGAACATGGGTTTTGCATTGAAAATGGCCAAAATGTCCAAAGCCGATATCAATCAAAAAGTGGAATCCACCGCCGAGTTACTGGGATTACAGGCACTGTTGGAGCGGCTACCGAAAGATTTGTCCGGTGGCCAGCGCCAGCGGGTTGCTATGGGGCGCGCCATCGTGCGTAACCCACAAGTGTTCTTGTTCGACGAGCCTTTGTCGAACCTGGATGCCAAATTGCGTACTCAGGTGCGTGGCGAGATCCGTGAATTGCATCAGCGGCTAAAAACCACGTCGGTGTATGTCACTCATGATCAGATTGAAGCCATGACCATGGGGCAGATGATCGTGGTATTGCGCGACGGCCGTATTGAGCAAGTGGGTTCACCACTGGATCTTTATGATCGCCCTGCCAATCTGTTTGTGGCCGGTTTTATCGGATCACCGGAGATCAATCAACTGAAAGGCACTGTAGTACTCAATACTGGAAAGACTACAGAACAAGGCGATGAATTCCTGCTGCGGCTGGAAGATGGCTCTTTGCTGACATTGCCTGCCGGTTTGCAAGTGACGGATGGGCAAAATGTGGTGTATGCCATTCGCCCGGAACAGGTCAATGTGGTGGATGAAAGCCACAGTGCCAGTGCACTGAAAGCGACCATTACCGCGATTGAAAATACCGGCTCGGATATGCAGCTATTTTGTAGCACCGGCGGGGGGCGCTTTACCTCGGTCTTCAAACAGCGTCTGGCGGTGAATGCAGGGGAGACGGTGTATTTACAACCCAAGCTCGCCGGTATCCACATTTTTGATGCCGCCACTGGTGTGCGGGTTACCTGCCAGGCAGCATAAAGGAAGCAATGCCCATGACGCCAATAAAAACGTCTGCGACACCGATGAAACTGTACACGTTAGATGTGGACTGCCTTTCCAAGGCGAAAGCGGTATTGCAGCAGCCATTTTCACCATTACAACCGGCCTTGCGCCGGTTATTAAGTGAAGCAGATGCATTGCGCGATCAACCGCCGGAAAGTGTGACACACAAAACGCTACTTCCCGTCAGTGGCGACATTCACGATTATTATAGTTTTGGCACTTACTGGTGGCCGAATCCGCGTAAGCCCAATGGATTGCCCTATGTGCGCCGCGATGGGCATACCAATCCACAGAGCCAGAATGACGATACCGATACTCAGCGCATTGAGCGGATGTGTGACCGCTGCTTAACCCTCGGGCTGGCATACTATTTTACCGGTAATAGCCGCTATGCTCAGGTGGCGGCAGAACAGATCCGTTGCTGGTTTTTGGATGCCAAAACCCGCATGAACCCACACCTGAATTATGGTCAGGCTATCCCCGGCATTGTCTCTGGCCGGGGGACGGGATTAATTGATACCCGATTGATGTGGATGGTGATTGATACCATCGGGTTGATATTGCCCGCCAAGTTGCTGGATACCGAGGATACTGCGGTGTTGCAGCAGTGGTTCCGCGATTTTAACCACTGGATGTTCCACAGCGAAGTGGGTCATTCAGAGTATGTCTGGCACAACAACCACGGCACCTGGTATGACGTTCAGCGCGCGGCCAATGCGATGTTCTATGGTGATCGTGGATTGGTTTCCACCATTATCCGCCAGGGAATTACCCAGCGGCTGGCGGCACAAATAGCGCAAGACGGTAAGCAGTGGATGGAACTGGAGCGCACTGTGCCTTTCCACTATTCCTTATTCAATATGGAGGCGCATTTGCTGCTGTGCCGTTATGGCGAACATGTTGAAATTGACCGCTGGGAGTGGGTACAGGATGGGCGCAATGTGCAGCAAGGGATTGATTATTTGCTGCCATTTATTGCTGAACCTGAATTATGGCCTTACCGCGATTTGCGAGGAATCGACTATGACAGTGCATTGCGGCTGTTATTACAGGCGGCGCGCGGTTACCCAAAAGAGGCGCAACGCTATCAGGCGGTACTCGCGACTCTTCCGGCCGACACCCTGACATCACGCGACCGTCTGATGTGGCAAAGTTAGTCGGGTCAAGGTTAATCAAGCTAAAGTTGATGTACACTCAAGGCTGTTTTTCAGCTGGAAAGTGATGTGAACAATGAGTGATGTGAATAACCCTGATGACCTGACCTCCATTAACCGCTTCCTGCGCCAGCAACATGTACTGACGCTGTGCGCTGGCAGCGGTATGGATATGTGGTGTGCCAACTGTTTTTATGTTTTTGATGAAGCGAAAATGGCGCTTTATCTGATGACAGAAAAGCATACCCGTCACGGCGAGCTGATGCAGATAAACCCGCAGGTGGTCGGCACAATTGCTACCCAGCCACGCACGGTAGCTTTGATAAAAGGCATTCAATATCGCGGTGAAATAACCGAATTAAAAGATGACGCAGAACACATCGCCCGCCAACACTATTGCCGCCGTTTCCCGGTAGCTAAAGTCGTATCCGCCCCCCTCTGGCAGCTCAATTTGCTGGAAATCAAGATGACCAATAATACCCTTGGTTTTGGCAAGAAATTGTATTGGTCTCGTATTGAGCCGCAGTGACCTACTGTTTTTTGTCATTCGTTTCACCGGCGAGGGGGTTGTCGTTAAAAATACTTAGAATATTTATATTGTCAGTGGGTTTACACAATGGAAACGTGGATAAGGCCCTATAATAATTAGCATACATAATTATTTATTAATATATCATTTGCTATAAATGGTATTAATTTCGGATTTTATGCAAATTAAAGTCACCACAAATTAATGAGATATGAAATTTGTCGTTTTATATAGTGTTATAAATCAATGTGATATGTGTTTTTTGTAAGGTGTGCAATTAATTTTATATTTTAGTGATATATATCACATTTTGTTAATAAACAAAAAAAGCAGTAACAATTCTTATGATTCACATCTATAAATATTAGGTGGGCATAAAACCCCCATATTTATTGCCCCACAAAATATATATTTCAATATAGTAATATCTTACGACTTGATTAAATATCGAGTTCAACTCTATTCTATTTAAGGTAACTATCATGAATTCAGAACCTAAAAAAGGCTCGGCCAAAGCAACATTCGATTCTAAAGAAAGTGCTGATTTAGTTAAAAATAAAATGGTGACATGTACAACACGCTTTAAATTTTATTTACCAAAAGTTAATGGTGACTCAATAGATTTTGGATTTGGTATTGAAAGTGATTGTGTTAATGCTGCCGATGATTTTAAAACGTTATTTAATTCATGGCTTAACAAAAAATCGTTAGCAACATCATCGGGTGAGCCTTGTAAAAATGTTGATATTCTTACATGTGCAGTAGTCAATAATCCATTAGAATACTCGATGAGCCAATTACAAGGAGACTTATACACGATATATATAGTCAGTGAGTCTGCCAATACCGAAACATTTTGGTTATTCCTTGATAAACCCGATAAATTAGCTGTCGGTTCTACTATATATGCAAACTCAGCTGCCAATCTAACAATAGCTTCCGGCTCCTCCCCAGAAGCTACCTTTGGTATTCCTATTCAGTATAAGCTCGGGGCGAAATCGTCAAATAAGGCTGTTGGACTAAACGTGAAAGTTGCCACTTCGCAATTAAAGGATGTCAATATCCAGGATGTTTGGAAAGCAACCTTTTATGATGGGCCTGAACATCAAGCCCCTGACCTCGATAAAGCAGATGGTGTGGCAAATAAAGATGAAATAAATTATACGGATAACTCATTTAATCCTGATAGAGTTATTCAAAATTCATGGTATCCCAGTCAAACGTTTGGCATACAGACTGAAAATGGATTTGTAGGTATGACTTGGGAAGCTCGGCCTGCTAAAACAGTCGCAATTGCTCCAAAATTAACATTCTTTGTAACGACGGGTGAATATTCAAGTAATCAACTGGCCGATTATTCTACGGTATCAAATAGTGCTCAAATCGTTAACCTATCTGATTTCTCAGGATTTGCAGTAACGGTAACTTATACCAAAGACGGAAAGTGGAACATTAAAAAGGGTAGGCCATAATTGAATTTAAACTCCAATGCACGAGCCAACTATAGTGAATAAATATTTAATTTTCTATTATGATTTTCTATAATGGGTCATGATAAATTTCACTATATTTATAATGAATATTGGAAAGCCTCATATTATCATGAGGCTTTTATTTATTAAATTAAATATTCACAGAGTAATTTGTAACCAGAGTGTTTATTAATAGGATTGTTTTTTTGTCATTTTTAAAATACAGGAATGAATTTAATTTATTTTTCAATGAGTTTGTTGTTACCTATAATTTTTTTAAAAAACAGGATGGATTTATATATCTATGATCACTATCAACATCTTATGGCGTTTTCCTTTTCCTAAATGTCTGTTGTAATTAAAAATCTTATTTAACAGTATTCCACATAAAACAGTGTGCATAACTCTATGACTGTAAAATATACGTGGTGATTACGCTGATATGACTGACTGTAGCTTGCTGCGCCGCATCAGGTCTGTCACTTGATGGCCGTTATCAGGCCGCATAGGGGAATGTTGTTGACGACTCCACCGAATACCTGTCGACCCAATGGCTTACCTCCCAGCGATCACCTTACTGCCATATGAATTATTTAGGGTATTGTGTTTCTAGTATGTATTATTCATATCAATTGATTTGATGATTATCTCCATGTTGGGGTGGTGCTAGCGTTTTTATCAGGAGGTCAGATGGCGAAGGTATTATTACTGGGGGCAAGTGGCCTGGTGGGGGGCGAGTTACTGCGCTTGCTGCGTTTGGATGCCCGCGTAACCTCTATTATTGCGCCAACCCGCAAGCCGTTGCCAGTCATGAATAAACTGATTAACCCGCAAGGCGAGAATATCGGCGAGTTACTAAAAACTCTGGATGAGCCGGTGGATTTGGTGTTTTGCTGTCTGGGTACCACTCGCCAGCAAGCGGGCAGTCAGGCGGCATTTCGTCAGGTGGATTATCGGCTGGTGTTGGCTGCGGGCGAAACCGGTTTGCGGCTTGGCGCGCGGCATTTCCTGCTAGTGAGCGCGATGGGCGCTAACCCGAACTCGTGGTTATTCTATAACCGCACCAAAGGCGAGGCAGAGCGAGATTTACAAACTCAGGGCTGGCCACAACTCACTTTCGCCCGACCTTCAATGCTGGCCGGTCAACGCACTAAACCGCGCTTGATGGAAAGCCTTAGCGCGCCGTTGTTTGCCTTATTACCTGATAAATGGCGCTTAATTAAAGCCAAAGATGTGGCACAAGCGCTGCTTGATCAGGCTTTTGCTCCACCGAAAGAGGGCGTTGTTATTCTAACTTCAGCCCAAATGCAGCAACATTAATCATAATAAGCTAATTATCTGATTATCTTGCGCGATGGCGACGCCGTCGGGCAGGATGTTGTCGAGCGCCCAGGCATCCAACTGGTGGCTGATGTGGGTCAGCAAGGTGGCTGCCGGTTTTAGTAACTCACTGATCGCGAGGGCCATTGTCACATCATTATGATTACGTGGCGGCGGACGGTGTGGGGAAAGATGATGTGGCGGATGGCTGCAATCTTGTATCAATAAATCAATATTCTTACTGGCTAAAAATAGCGCGCTATCGGCGGGCAAACCAATGGTGTCGGTGAGATAGGCGATAGTTCGGTTAGGGCTTTGCAGCAGGTAGCCGAAGGTGATTTTTGAGTGATTGAGGGGCACTGGCGTAACCCGTAAATCGCCAAATTGAATCGGGTGAAATGCGCTGAGTGGTGGCTGAAAAGCCAATATTCCCGGATGCTTATACAGATCGTCGCAGCCATCAGGATCTGGCGGCCCGTACACCGGGATCGCATTTCCACACCCCCAACGTAACGGAAATAACCCCTGAACGTGATCCATGTGGTAATGTGTAAGCAAAAAACGCTGAATTTCCCCTCCAGCAAACAGTTGATCCAGTGTCGGCAACCCGGCATCAATCAAGGTCGTTTCCCCCTGATAGCGCAACATTGCACTGCAAGGTTGACGGCGCAACGCGGGTTGTAATCTGGCTTTGGTACAAATCACACACTGACAACCAAACACCGGCACCTGTTGGGCGCATCCGGTTCCTAACAATGTTAGTTCCATTCTTGATTCCCCTCCTGCTGTGTTGTGGGGGGCGTTGCCAGTAATTGCTGTAATTGCCCCAGCGTGTGGTGCAGTTCGCCATCATTACAAAGTCGCTGGCAGTTAACCGGCAGTTGCTGTTGATAATGTTGCGCCCGCTGTAAACGCGCCTGGATTTGCTCACTGTTCTCACGCCCACGTTGCAGTAAGCGCTGGGCCAAAATTGCCGGCGAAACGGTCAGACACAGTGGCAGTAATTGGTGGTGATAGCGCTGCTGGGCTTCGGGTAAATAGGCTCGGGAACCATTGACCACCACATCCAACCCGTGCTGTAGCCAGATATCAATCTCAATTCCTACTCCATAATGATGCTGATGTGCCTGCCAAAACAGTGCAAACAGCCCCTGTTTGGCGCGCAATAAAAACTCCTGTTCACTCAATGCGATATGATTTTCAGCACCCGCATTGGCTGCGCGGGTAATATAACGATGCGCGACCATAACGTTGGTGGGCATGGCCGCTCGTAGCGCGGACAGCAGGCAATCCTTGCCTGCACCGGAAGCACCCATCAGATAGATTAAGCGTGCCATCAGAACACCTGTATTCCCTGCCGCCAGACGTTTTGTACATACACATGCTGATTGTGCGAACCTTCATGGGTGCGCGCCAATATCAAATCAGCTCGCTTACCTTCGGCAATCACGCCGCGATCCGCTAACCCTAAAGCTCTGGCCGGGTTACGTGTCACCAGATTGACCGCTTGTGCTAAGGTGAAGCTGTTGCTCTCGTCATGCGCGATACGGAATGCGGCATCCAGCAGGCTGGCGGGGTAATAATCGGAAGATAAGATATCCAACACGCCCAGTGATGCCAGTTGGTGCGCGGCGACATTGCCTGAATGGGAGCCGCCGCGCACAATATTGGGTGCGCCCATCAATACCTGTAACCCATGCTGATGTGAGGCTCTGGCCGCCACTTCGGTGGTGGGAAATTCAGCAATGACACTACCCAATGCCTGTGATTCCGCCACATGTTCAGCGGTGGCATCGTCATGGCTGGCCAAAGCTATTCCCCGCTGACGACAATGAGCGGCAATGGCCTGTCGATTCTGCCCCGACCAGCGGGCGGATAGGCTGATTTGCTCTTCTTCAAACTCTGCCATTTGCTGATCGTTAAGGTGATATTTACCCTGATAATATTCACGGTACTTAGCGCGTGAAGCGAACTGGCGCTGGCCCGGTGAGTGATCCATCAGAGATACCAATGAAAGCTCTGGCTGCATCATCAGTTCTTCAAATAGTGGCAAGGTGCTGTCATGGGGTAATTCACAGCGCAAATGAATTCGATGCTCGGCTCGATTCAATCCTGATCGCTGGCTTTCTACCACGGCGTTAATCATTTTTTGCAGATTATCCAGCCGATGGCCGCCATCCCGCACATCGCCAACCGCCACGGCATCCAACACGGTAGTTATCCCGCTGGCAACCATGAGCGCATCGTGGCTACTCATAGCCGAATGTGCTGGCCAATCCACATTGGGGCGGGGGGTGAAAAACTTGTCGAGATTATCGGTATGCAGCTCGATCAACCCCGGCAACAACCAGCTATTTTGTCCATCAATTGCAGCTGAAAGTTGTGTCGGACGATCACTATAACTGCGGATCACCCCTTGGTGGATTTCCAGTGATCCGCTGACCACCTGATCCTCAAGAATAAGATTGACGTTGTTGAAGATCATGATGGGATCTCTGTGCTGGCGTGAGAGGGGGGCGGTGTCATAGTCAGTAAGCGGTCACTGACATGATTGCGTACTTTTTCATCGTGGAAAATACCGACTATTGCGGCTCCGCGCTGTTTAGCTTCATCAATCAGGCTGACCACAGCGGCGCTGTTGGTGCTATCGAGAGAAGCCGTCGGCTCATCCAGCAACAAAATGGGATAATCGACAATAAACCCTCGCGCGATATTAACCCGCTGTTGCTCGCCGCCGGAGAAGGTAGAAGGGGCCAGATCCCACAACCGCGGTGGCACATTAAGTCGCGTCAACAGATCCTGCGCCCGCTGTTGGCAGATTTGTCGATCAACTCCCAATTCCAGCAGGGGCTGCATCACCACGTTTAATGCACTGATTCGTGGGATCACCCGTAAGAATTGACTGACCCAGCCCACCGTATGGCGGCGCACCGCCATAATTTGCCGGGCTTGCGCGCTCACCATATCCAGCCATTCTCCCTGATGTTTCACCCAGATATGGCCGCTGTCGGGTAGGTAATTTGCATATAAAGAGCGCAGAAAAGTGGATTTTCCGCTGCCGGAATGGCCGTGCAGCACCACACACTCACCACTGCCAACTTCCAATGAAGTTTGATGCAGTACCGGCAGGCGAATACCGTGCTGGTGGTGTAATACAAAGGTTTTACTGAGATTTTCAACTTTCATTTGTAGTATAGGCAGTTGTAGCATAGGCAGCTGTAGGGCGTTCATAGTCAGTTCTCACTCAGTTTTGTAATACCGATGAAACCAGTAGCTGGGTATAAGGGTGATGCGGGTCATCCAGCACCCGGTCAGTCAGGCCACTTTCGATAACTTGCCCCTCTTTCATCACCAGCAAACGGTTAGCCAATAAGCGGGCAACCCCCAAGTCATGGGTGACAATCACCACCGCCAATTGCATTTCCACCACCAGATTGCGCAGTAAATCCAGCAACCGTGCTTGCACTGACACGTCCAGGCCACCAGTCGGTTCGTCCATAAATACCAGCTTCGGATGTGTCACCAGATTGCGGGCAATTTGCAGTCGCTGCTGCATGCCGCCGGAGAAGGTGGTGGGCAGGTCATCAAGACGGGATAAGGCGATCTCGACATCTTCCAGCCAGTGGCCTGCTTGTTGGCGTATCTCGCCATAATGGCGTTGGCCAATAGCCATCAGTCGCTCGCCGATATTGCCGCCCGCCGAGACTTGTGGCCGCAGCCCATCAAGTGGGTGCTGATGCACTACGCCCCATTCGGTGCGCAGTAAACGGCGGCGTTGGCTTTCGGCCATCTGATACAAATCAACCGCTGATTGGGCATCAGGCCGATAAAAAATTTGCCCATGTTGCGGTGCCAGACGGGCTGAAATGGATTTAAGCAAGGTGGTTTTACCCGAACCCGATTCACCAACAATCCCTAACACTTCACCGGGATACAGCTGGAAAGAGACATCACTGAACCCCTTACCCGGCGCATACAAATGGGTAAGATTCTCCACCGACAACAGCGGGTGAACAGCAGAGGGTTTTGAAATAACCTGTTCAACGATCATTGAATATTCACCTCTTGTGTGGCGGCCTGAACCAGTTGCTGCTGGCAAAAATCAGTATCCGAACAAACAAACATCCGGCTGCCCTTATCGTCCATCACCACCTCATCGAGATAACTGTGGCGCGAGCCGCACAAAGCACAGGGTTCATCCCATTGCTGCACGCTAAAGGGGTGATCGTCGAAGTCCAGACTTTCCACTTTGGTAAAAGGTGGTAGGGCATAAAGGCGCTTTTCACGACCGGCCCCAAACAGTTGCAGCGCGGGCATCATGTGCATTTTGGGATTATCAAATTTCGGAATTGGCGATGGATCCATCACATAGCGATCATTCACTTTTACCGGATAGGCATAGGTGGTAGCGATATGGCCGTAGCGAGCGATATCTTCATATAGCTTGACTTGCATTACGCCGTACTCCTCCAGCGCATGCATTTTGCGCGTCTCGGTTTCACGCGGTTCAATAAAGCGCAGCGGCTCCGGGATCGGTACCTGATAGATAAGGATCTGATCCTCCGTCAGCGGCGTTTCTGGAATGCGGTGCCGGGTCTGGATCACCGTGGCGTCAGTAGTTTTTTCAGTAGTCGCCACTCCGCTGACCCGCTGGAAGAAGCGGCGGATCGACACCGCATTAGTGGTGTCATCGGCTCCCTGGTCGATCACTTTCAGCACATCGTAACGGCCAATCAGGCAGGCGGTTAGCTGAATGCCACCGGTGCCCCAGCCATAAGGCATCGGCATCTCACGGCCGCCGAATGGTACCTGATAACCGGGGATGGCCACGGCTTTCAGTAACGCGCGGCGTAATGTTCTTTTGGTTTGCTCGTCCAGATAACCCAGATTGTAACCGGTGAGAACTTCAGTCATGGCGCGGCTCCTGTTGTTCTACGGCTACGGATGAATGCTCACGGCGCAGGCGCTTGAGTAACTCCAGCTCCGCTTGAAAATCAACGTAATGGGGCAGTTTGAGATGAGAAACAAAACCGGCGGCTTCGACATTGTCGGCGTGGGATAACACAAACTCTTCATCTTGCGCTGGGCTGGCGACATTTTCGTCGTATTCCCGGCTTTGCAAGGCGCGATCCATCAAGGCCATCGACATGGCTTTGCGCTCACCACGACCAAATACCAAACCGTAACCGCGAGTGAAATGCGGGGGTTCTGCTGCCGGGCTGACAAAACCATTCACCATTTCGCATTCGGTGAGTAAGATCTCACCGATATCAATCGCAAATCCCAGTTCTTCCGGTTCAATTGAAATGGTCAGCTCGCCGGTGCGGATCTCGGCGGCGAATGGATGAGTTCGACCATAACCGCGCTGGGTGGAATAGCCCAGCGCCAGCAGGAAACCTTCATCACCGCGCACCAGCTGTTGCAGCCGAGCTGAGCGATTACACGGATAAACCGGTGGGTTGCGGGTGATATCTTCCGGCGGGGTGCCGTCATCTCGCTCAACTTTTGCTAATTGCTGTTGCGCTAATAAATCAAACACATGAGCGCAATTATTTTGCGATACATCTTCTGGCGATATTTCCCTGCGATTGAGCGCGTGCGGCGCTTCACCCGAGGCCAGCAGGGTGAAATCCAGTAGTCGATGGGTGTAATCATAGGTGGGGCCGAGCACTTGCCCGCCGGGCAAATCTTTGTAAATGGCGGAGATGCGCCGCTCCAGCCGCATATTGCCAGTTGCCAACGGTTGGCTGACGGCCAGACGCGGTAATGTGGTGCGGTAGGCGCGCAGTAGGAAAATCGCTTCGACCAGATCACCGCTGGCTTGCTTGATGGCCAATGCAGCCAGCTCGCGATCATAGATACCGCCCTCAGTCATCACCCGATCTACCGCCAGACCGAGCTGTTGCTCAATCTGTTCGCAATCGATAGCCGGGATCTGTGTATCACCACGGCGCTGGTGTTCGAGTAATTGATGGGCTGCCGCAATGGCTTTTTCGCCCCCTTTGACTGCAACGTACATCAGCACACCTCCACATGGGTGGTTCGTGGGATAGCCATTAGGTTCTCGCCGCAGGTCAACAGAAAATCGAGGCCGGCAGGGAATGCGATCGGGCGGTTAAGCAGGTAATTCAGCACAGCAGAGGGCAATTGCGGAGCCACAGTACGGTGGTGCTCAATTCCCGGCCCGCGTAGGCGCAGAGGTACACCAAGGTGCAGACTTGTGGCCTGAAGAATGACGGTGGTGGAGTGCTCTGGCGAAAGTTCACTACCTGCGGGGCAGCCAATCAAAAGTTCTTCTTTTATCTCATTGTCAAATAAAGAAAAAAGTGAATTTTTGATGCTGGTTGTCAGCGGCGCTCCGCAATGAAAACGTATATTCTGTTGCACGACATCATGGTTGAGCGGTTCATCCAGGTAGAGCGGCGTTTCCTGATCAACCAGGGTCAGCAGGATGCTGGTGGTGGCGGGATTTAATGGCTGCCAGCCGCTGCCATGGGGCAGTGAAACGACAACTCCCGGTTCGCTTAATGCCTTGAGAATACGGCGAAAAGCGTGCTGAGCATCATCAACCGGCTGATCAAAATGGTTTAATAGGCTCATTAGTCTTCTCCTCGCACCAGGGTGAAGAAATCCACTTTACTGGTGGCGATAGCGCGAGCGCGCAATTCCCGCCGCTCCTGCTGTATGGCCGCTAGAGGATGAATGACGGTTTTCAGCAGCAATTCACTCAGACCGGCTGGTTGTCCATTAAGGGTGGAAAGCTGCAATAACGCATCTAATAGCGCGCAGAGTTCTGCATGAGGTTTATTGCGCCCGGCAATGTAGCTGTAACCATAGA
Source organism: Yersinia sp. 22-579 (assembly GCF_030433455.1). NCBI lineage: Bacteria > Pseudomonadati > Pseudomonadota > Gammaproteobacteria > Enterobacterales > Yersiniaceae > Yersinia > Yersinia sp. 22-579. The sequence goes on from NZ_JAUJTZ010000009.1 coordinate 114,847, forward strand.
TATCTGTGCTGTGGTTGAGTTTGATTACCGCGCGAGTGAGGGTCATATCGCCCAGAATAAACCGGCGGCCAGTGCCGCCCATTCGCGCCTGTAATTGGCTCAAACCAATCTCTGGCGCACGGATCACTTGATATTGCGGTGCCAGATTCAAGGATTGCCAATGTGCAAGCAATTGCTCCGGTTGGCTGTGGGCCAACACCGACATCCAGCCCTGCCGGGTGTTCGAGATACTTTCCATTTAGTGCTCCATGGTCAGTTCAATCATGTCGGCGCGTGTCAGGCTGACGGAGTACTCCGCCACCTGCTGGCTATCAACACGGATATTCAAGGTGCGCACACAGAGCAGCGGTGCATGGGTAGCAATCTCAAGTAAACGGCTCTCTTTGGCCTGAGCACGGCGTGCGCTAATGCGAGTCTGGCTACGGCTTAAAGGCTGTTGCAGATGTTGGCTGATGAATTGATGTAGTGAACCGGAGTTAAACTGCTGCAATGCGGGCCACCAATTTAGATCTGGCAGGTAATGATCGATAACGCAGACCGGTACACCATTGACTCGTCGCAAGGTGCGTAAATGAATCACTGTCGTCCCTTCATCCAATGACAGCGCTTTAGCAACATGCTCAATGCACGGGCGTAAGACGGCGAGTAAGCGCTCACTGGTGGGGTCACTACCCTGATCTAATAAGTTTTGGCTAAAGCGCGCATTGGCATGCAGCGGGTAGTCATAAGGGCGCATTAACACCAAAATGCCGATACCTTGCCGACGTTGCAGCCAGCCGCGCTCGACCAATTCATCGACGGCCCGACGCAGGGTATGACGATTGACCTGATAGCGTTCGGCTAACTGCTGTTCAGACGGCAGATAATCCCCGCAGCGATAAGCACCACGCAGTTCCTGCTCTAACTGGGCCGCAATTTGTTGATAGCGGGTGGGATAACTGGTCGGTGGTCTAGATAAGTGCATGGCAGATAACCCCTCTGTGTGCATCATCACTTCTGACGGCCATCCACAATGAAACACAAGGAGCAATACTGATGAGCAGGTGGCGGATTGTCATGGTGATAACCAGTAAGTTTTCTCACCCGCTATGCTGGCGGTTTTTAATGACAGTAGGGTTAAGCTGAGATGGCGGAACGATGAAATCTTGCGGTTGTTGGTAGGGTTTTTTATGGGCTAAAAAGTGGTGCTTATAAGAAAAAGTTTTATCGCATTATCAATCTGATACATATCACTACGATAAATCCTCACTTTAAACAAAAAATAAACATTATCTTAACTTGAGGGAAACATAAGTGTCTCTTATAGTTAATTTACGCCGCCGTGGCGTTCTCTCTGGGGGGTTTTACTATGTGCCCTAAAAATATCAGCCGTCTGAGCAAAATAAGTTTGGCAATATTACTGGCTTGCTCACTCGCGGCATGTAGTGGCAGTGGCGGAGGTTCTCACAATTCTGCGAAGAATAATGCGGGTCAGACAACCGGAGGAACAGGTTCAGGCAGTGGTGGTGGTACTGGCTCTGGAGGTGGCACCGGCGGAGGAACGGATGGTGGTACGACCGCGAATAATTCTGCGGTTGGCAATGTGGTCAGTGGTGTTGGCACTGCCGTCGATGGGGTAGGTAATACTGTCAGCGGTGTTGTTAGCCAAACCCCTGTAGGTAGCTTGCCAATCGTTGGTGGTGGTTTGGTTACCGTCGTCGATAGTGCGGGTAATGCTGTCAGTGACGTCGGGACCGGTTTACATAATGGCGTAGGTCAATTAGGAAATAATCCTAATGCATTGGGCACTACGGCTGCCGGTGTACCGAAGGCCGTGGCTGATGTTGGTACCGGAGTTTCAGGATTAGGTGGAACAGTTTCAGGTATCGCTGCCAATACGCCATTGGGCGGAGTTACCGGTACCGCAGGTGGGTTAGTTGATAAAACCGGTGGTGCAGTCACTTCTATCGGTAACGGATTGGCGCAAGACCTGCAAACAGGAACGACGAGTAAGCTAACCACTGCCGCAACCGGGATAGTGACGCCAGTGGTGGGCCAGGTACAAGATATTACTCAGACCGTCGGTTCAACCACCGGTATTGGCGCGCCAGTGAATAATTTACTGACCGCTGTCGGCGGTACTATTGTGACGACTGGCACTCAAGTGGGTACCAGTGCGCCAACGTTAGCGGGTGTTGGACAGGTACTGCAAGGTAGTGGGCAAGCCGTTGAGAAGGCGGGCGGTTTAGTGACTCCGCCAACATCAACAGGTGGTTCGAATGGCTTGCTGGCAGGTGTCACGAATACATTGACACCAACCTCTGGTGGCAGCAACAGCGGCTTGTTGGCCGGGGTAAACAATACTGTCGGTGGTGTTACCGGCGGATTGACTGCTGGCGTCTCAGCTAATGCCAATGCCAGTGGTGGTTTAGCTGGCGGGATAGGCGGAATATTAAAACCAAAAACCAATTAAATATACATACCCTAGATAATTCGAGTTGCAGGAAGGCGGCAATTGAGTGAACCCCGATGAGTTGACGTCAGTCAGTGATTCGGGTGAGCGAGAGCAGCTAACGCACATGCAGCTTGAAGTATGACGGGTATAACGATACTAGCTCTCCCTTATTCCAGGGGAGAGCATCGTTATTATAAAAATAAATAGACTATTAAAATTATAATTTAATGTGCGCATAAGGAAATATTCTATGAATAATAGAGTGTGGGTATTATTTTTATTTGGTGCAGGAAGTGTATGGCAGTTCAGCGCGCTCGCTAATACCGTCCCTATGTTAATTGACCAGAATAACCCTTCCAAAATATCGCGTGATATTGCGCGACCACAAACACCTCGTACTGTGGCTCCAACGATTTCAACTCCAGTGCCAGAACCCAGTTCTAAACTAACACTGGATACTTTAATTGATGTGAAACATATCCAATTTATCGGTGGTACCCAATATGATATTAATATACTCAGTAAGCCACTTACGCCTTATATTGGTAAAAAAGTATCATTAAAGACTCTGCTTTTAGCAACGCAATCTATTACAAAAATGTATCAGCAAGATGGCTATATTCTCTCTTATGCTTATTTGCCGACTGATAACTTTGCCAATGGCACATTAAAAATAGGTTTGGTTGAAGGCTATATTGCTAATACTCGAATTCAAAGTGACAACACAGCGATAGGGCGCTGGCTGACCAAGTTGTCTCAGCGCATTATGGCCGAGAATCCGCTGACACAGGATACCTTTGAACGTTACAGCATTTTGATGAGCCGAACGCCGGATACTAAAGTGATCGCCACGGCTAAAAACCCGGATAATATTTATGGCGCAACATTATTAGATATTAAAGCCGATCATCCACGTAATTGGAATATCAGTACCGCATTGGATAGCCGCAAAGGTGTTTACAGCGGGGTACTTAATGCAACTTTAAGTGGCTTTACACCTTATGCAGAGCAATTGGGTGTCGCAACATTATTACCGTTAGACAGCAAGAATCGTGACCAATACTTAGGTGTAAACTATCAACAATATTTAGGTAGCAATGGCTTATTACTGCAAACCCGTGGCAGTTATTATAAGCAAGATCCGAAAGATTATACTGATGTGCTGACACTGTACCCCGATAACATCACATTATCCAGCCGCACTCAACAGATACAATATACTGGTGGTGTGGTGTTAAGTTATCCGTTGGAATTAACCCGTAAACGTCAATGGACAGTGAGCGGGGGCGTAGATTATCTGGAGAAAAGCTATAATCTAAAAAGCCGGGCCCGATTTAATAATCTTAATAATACATTGCTCGATTTAGAAGAACAGAACCAACGGATGCGTTACCCGGCGGCCGAGTTGGCACTGACGGGTTATCAGGAATATACCCAATCTTATTGGAGCACCCGTGCCAGCGTGCGCAAAGGAATAAACGGCGCTTTGGCCTCTAGTTCAGTTCCTTGGGGAGACTTAGGTTTTACCCGCTGGAAACTCACCGGAGATGGCGCGTATTTAATGGCCGAAAAATGGCGATTGAGTGCCTCGGCGGAAGGTGATTGGTCTGACAATGATTTACCAGAAGCAGAGCATGTGACTTTTGGTGGGTTACGGTTTGGCCGAGGTTATCCAGATGGTGAGGCGACGGGGGATTATGGCTATGGCGGACAGGTAGAAATGCGCTATATACATAATCGGGAAAATGGCAATTGGCTGAAAACCATTCAACCTTATGCGGTGCTGGATACGGCACACACTTGGTATAACTCACCGATATTTCGTGCACAAAAACTGGCTTCTTACGCGGTGGGAGTGACCTTTGGTGATAACAAACACTATTCCTTATCACTGGAAGGGGCGAGGCCGATTGGCGACCTGCCCAGTGATAGTACGCGTCGTGATTGGCGGTTTAATGCGACCTTAACCTATAACTTTGCCAATTAGCGCAGGTGATGGATAACTTGATTACCGCTGCCGCGCCAAATAAGCGATGGGTCTTTTAGGTCTTGCACGAATTTGCCATCGACCAGCACATTAATTAAATCCACCACTTGTTGTTGGTCGGCGGTCAGTTCAGCCAGGGTGTAGCCGGTCCAGAGCCAAATATCTTTACCATCGCACTCCTGGCGTACGCGTTTGACCAGTTGCAGAATGGCGGACAAATTTTGTGGATGCAGCGGATCACCGCCGGAGAGGGATAACCCTTGCCGACGGATACGGGAGTCGTTCAGATCCGCTATGATTTTATCTTCCATTTCTTGGGTAAATGGCTTACCCGAATTCAGTCGCCAGGTGCTTTTGTTATAGCAACCCACACATTCGTGTACGCAGCCAGAGACGAACAGCGTACAGCGAGTGCCAGGGCCGTTGATAACATCGACCGGGTAATATTGATGGTAATTCAAAGTGGTTAGCCCAGTTGTCCGTTTGCCAAATGCTTAACGCGGCGCTTCACTTCTTCTTGTTTGCCGGCGTTAAATGGCCGTGCATCCGGGCTACCCAAATAGCCACATACCCGACGGGTGACTGACACTTTTGATGGCTCATGATTACCACATTTCGGGCAGGTGAAGCCCTTGCTGGTACAGGAGAATTCGCCGGTAAAACCGCACTCGTAGCATTCATCAATGGGTGTGTTGGTGCCGTAATATGGCACTCGGCTGTAGCTGTAATCCCAGACATCTTCCAGCGCTCTGAGGTTATGCTGCAAGTTAGGGTATTCGCCGTAACAGATGAAACCGCCATTAGCCAATGGAGGATAAGGTGCTTCGAAGTCCAGTTTGTCGTAAGGATTAACTTTCTTTTCAACATCCAGATGGAAGCTGTTGGTGTAATAGCCTTTGTCGGTGACACCTTCTACCACGCCAAATTCTGCGGTATCCAGGCGGCAGAAGCGGTCACACAGGTTTTCGCTCGGCGTGCTGTACAGGCTAAAGGCGTAGCCAGTTTCTTCTTTCCAGCTATCCGTTGCTTGTCTCATGCGCTCAACGATAGCCACGCCTTTTGCACGTAACTTTTCGTCGTCAAAGACATGGGATTGATTGCCAAACAGAGCATTAACCGTTTCATGAATACCAATAAAGCCCAGCGAGATAGATGCGCGGCCATTTTTGAAGATTTCAGAGATATTGTCATCCGCTTGCAAGCGCACACCACAAGCCCCTTCCATATACAGGATAGGTGCCACGCGGGCTTTGATCCCTTCGAGTCGGGCAATACGAGTCATCAAAGCTTTCTTGGCTAACAGCAGGCGCTCATCCAGCAGCCGCCAGAATTTCTCTTCATCGCCTTGGGCTTCCAATGCAATACGTGGCAGGTTAAGGCTGATAACCCCCAGATTGTTACGGCCATCGTGGATCTGTTTGCCATCTTCTTCATAGACGCCGAGGAAGCTGCGGCAGCCCATCGGTGTTTTGAAAGAACCAGTAACTTTAACCACTTGATCGTAATTGAGAATATCTGGATACATGCGCTTGGTGGCACACTCCAGTGCTAACTGTTTGATATCGTAGTTAGCATCGCCAAATTTATGGTTAAGGCCATCGCGGATAGCAAACACCAGTTTCGGGAACACCGCGGTTTTACGGTTTTTGCCCAAACCAGCAATGCGATTACGCAGAATCGCCTGCTGAATCATGCGCGATTCCCAGCTGGTACCCAGCCCAAAGCCGAAGGTGACAAACGGAGTCTGACCATTGGCGGTATGCAGGGTATTCACTTCATATTCCAGTGACTGGAAAGCGTCATAACACTCTTTTTCGGTGCGTGACATGGCATAACCGGCGGCATCAGGGATCTGCCACTCTTCAGCGACCCGCTTGTGTTTATTGAAACTTTCGGTGACAAACGGGGCCAGAATTTCATCGATGCGGTTAATGGTTGTGCCGCCATAGATATGGCTGGCAACCTGCGCGATAATCTGCGCGGTCACTGCGGTAGCAGTAGAAATGGATTTTGGCGGTTCGATTTCCGCATTACCCATTTTAAAACCTTGAGTCAGCATGCCATCGAGGTCAATCAACATGCAGTTGAACATCGGGAAGAATGGCGCGTAATCCAGATCGTGATAATGAATTTCACCACGTTCATGAGCCAAGACCACGTCTCGCGGCAAAATATGTTGTTTGGCGTAGTGTTTCGCGACAATACCGGCCAGCAGATCACGCTGAGTCGGGATGACTTTGCTGTCTTTATTCGCATTTTCGTTCAGCAGAGCTTTGTTACTTTGTTCTACCAAACCCCGGATTTCCTGATTCAGGCGACCACGCAGTTCACGCGAGATATCCCGGTCATGGCGATACTCAATATAGGCTCGGGCGAGCTGCTTGTATTGACCGGCCATCAGTTGGTTTTCTACCGCAGTTTGGATATCGCGGATATCAACTTTCGGCTGGTTCTCCATCGTCTGAGCGACCACACGGGCAACAGTTGCACAATAATCCGCGTCTACTACGCCAACCGCCAAGGCTGCACGCTCGACCGCTTCCTTGATTCGTACCTCATCAAAAGGTACCTGACAACCGTCCCGTTTAATCACTACTGTTTTCACAATGTCGCTCCTGTATCCTGCCGCGTAGGATTAGCCCCAAAACAATCTTATCCACAAGGCAAACCGCAGCACATAAGGGCTGCGAGGGGGTGTGGATGGTTTTGTGGATAACTACTACATATAGATGTCTTAATTCCTATAGACACTATATATGGGTAATGGCAGAAGTGACAGTCAACATAATTGACCTAGAACAAGGAAATCAGCTTTAGGTTTATTCCCTGTTCAGTGCATCACAAAATGGACATTTTTATGCCACTTTTTTTGCACAAAATAGTATGGGTTAGCGCTTCATTGGGCGGAAATGTTCCAGTAAAAAATCGACCCAAACGCGCACCCGCGGGGGTAAATCGGCAGAGGCATAATAGAGCCATAATGGCACCGGTGCAGGCCAGTTATGGGCTAGCACGGGCACCAAACTGCCGTCTGCAAAATGGGGTTCAGCATGCCATTGTGCGATATAGGTTATTCCCATATCGGCCAACGCCGCATTCATTAATACTTCGGGTTGTGAAATGACCAAACGGCCCGACAACTCGAAAGATTGCACCTCATTATTGTGTTGCAACAGCCATTTGACTATTCGTCCAGTTGATGGATTGCGGTGTAGTAAACACTGATGCTGATAGAGATGCTGCGGATTGCTGGGGGTGCCATAGCGCGCCAGATAAGCGGGGCTGGCCGCCAACACCATTTGCATTGGGTAAAACTGGCGTGCAATCAAGCGACTATCAGGATCAATGTGAGTACCGATCCCCACATCAAACCCTTCTCCGACCAAATTAACCACTCTGGCTTCCAGCGAGAGATCTAAATCAATCAGCGGGTAGCGCGCCATAAACACAGGAATCAGCGGCATTAATAGTTGGCGGCCAAAACCGGGGATCAAACTGACTCGAACCGTGCCGCTGGGATGTTGTTCATCGTTACGTGCGGTGTCCAGAGTGTGTGATAGCGCCTGCCAAAGCGGAGCAACCCGCGCTAATAAAGCCTTACCTTCATCAGTTAGCACCACACTATGGGTATTGCGTTGAAACAGACGCAGCGCCAGTTTTTCTTCTAATACGCGGACATTTTTACTGACAGCGGCAGGAGTTACCCCTAATTGACGGGCCGCGACAGAAAAATTCTCATTTTGGGCGGCGCTTAGGAAGGCGGGTAATAAGCGATGAATATCGGAAGGTAGCGACATTGGTTGATACCTTAGGTTGAAATTAATGTGACTGATTGCAGCCTACACCGGCAGCGCTGAAAATGAAAAGATAGTGTCATTAAACCTGTTGGAGAAACTGTTATGCCACGTATTTTAGTGTTGACTGCCCACCGTAAGCCGGATGAATCCCGTATCAACCATCAGTTAATAGAAGCCATTCGTCCACTACCGAATGTTACCGTGCATGAGCTGATTCGTGAGTATCCGGATTTTCAAATTGATGTCGCTCGCGAGCAAGAATTATTGGAATCACATGATGTGATAGTGATGATGTTTCCATTTTACTGGTATAGCTCGCCGGCCATTTTAAGTGAATGGCAGGATGCGGTGTTAACTTACGGCTTTGCTTATGGCAGTAGTGGGGACAAATTGCGTGGTAAGCCATTGCAATTGGTGGTGTCGACTGGCGGCAATGAGCAGGCCTACAGCCCACAGGGCTATAATCGTTACCCGGCGCTGGATTTGTTATTGCCCTTCCACGCGATGGCCAATATGACGGGTATGGATTTCCTCCCACCCTATTTAGTGCAAGGGGCCAATGCGATGGAGGAGGAGACTTTAGAGCGCTATGTTCAAGGTGTGGTGGGAGTGATGAAGGGTTTTTAGTTGATATGATTGTGCGGGTACAAATTTAGTATAAATTTGATATTTAACTGTGCGGGTGATAGCTTGCTTAGAGTATGAAAGATCATTGAAGGAGCAACCTATATGGCAACGACTATGTCCCAAAAAGCGGCGCGAGAAGGGCTAGGCTCTCCCGAACTTTTTGACGGTGGCGTTTTCGTCACAAAAAATGGTGTCGCTGAGCTGTTTGTCCAACCCGCAGCAGAAAGGGAGGCGGAGATTAGGGAACGTAATCTTGAGCGCCAATCAAATGCTTTGCTGAAGCTGGTTATGTTGGCTAAACAGGATATTAAAAACCAGCAAGGCATGTCGCCGGAAGAAACGCTAAGGAAGCTGCGCGCTGCGCGCAAGTAATAATATTGAGGTTAGGAATGCCCCAAATAATTATATCACCAGCAGCAGAATGGACTCTTCAGGATATCGAATCCTTTAAAAGCGCTACTATGGGGCCGGTTAAGGCTGGGGAGTTCGTTGATAATTTATTGATATCATCAATAACAGCGATCAGTGAAGATCCGGTCCGCTATCGTTTTAACTCAATGTTATCAGATAGCGGTGTGCAATTGCGTGAGCGGCTGGATCCCGGCAGTGAGTACCGCGTCATCTATGACTATGATGGTCAAACTGTGGAAATACTGGCTTTTGTCAGTATGAAACAAGATTTAGAACGGCTTCTCTACCGCTACCTAATGTTTCGATAGTATTCAGTACTCGGTTTTGCCGGGTACTGAACGGCCTTTGTTGTCCTATAAAGTGCTACCCCATAAAATGTTCCGCCAACTCAAGATCCCGCCGCGTAAACTCTCTCACAATTTTCCCACTCTCCATCATGGCTGCACGCTCGGACATATGTGCCACCACATCACTGTCATGGCTGACCAACAAATAGGTCATACCGTGTTCGCGTTTCAAATGATTGAGTAGATTGAGGATTTCCGCTTGCACTGACATATCTAATGCTGAGGTTGGTTCATCCAACAGCAGCAGTTTTGGTCGCAATAGCAGGGCGCGGGCAATGGCAATGCGCTGGCGCTGGCCACCGGAAAATTGATGCGGATAGCGCTGTGCCGCAGACGCCGGCAAGCCCACTTGTTCTAAAGCTTGGTCAATACGTTGTTGGATGTTTTGCTCACCGTGAATCTTTAGCGGCTCACCCAGTGTGCGCTGAATATTATGTTGTGGGTGCAGTGACGCATAAGGGTCTTGGAATACCATCTGCACATCTTTACGCAATTGGCCGATGAAACGTTGCCCTGGTTGTAATGGTTGGCCCAGCAAGGTTATCTCGCCTTGCCACTCCCGCTGTAAACCGGCCAAAGTACGTAATACGGTCGATTTACCGCAGCCAGATGCCCCAATCAGGCTGAATGTTTCACCTGCTTCAACCGCAAAACTGACCGACTCAACCGCTGTTTTTAGCTGATTCTTTTGGGCAAAGCTGACTTGTAGATTTTTGACTTCAATCAGTGCCACGGGAACCTCCAGAGAAATCAGCGCTGCGATCTAATACCGGCAGATCCGTGCCATAGGTACTGGCATTCGGGCGGCAAGCCCACAAGGTATGGGTATAAGGATGAGTCGAATGGGGCAGGTCAGCCGCCGCGCCTTGATCCACCAGTTTCCCCTGATACATCACCAACACGCGATGGCAATGCTCGGCGACTAACGGCAGATCGTGGCTAATCAACAACAAACTCATATTGCGCTGCTCAGTCTGTTCGACAATCAACTCCAGTATTTGATTACGCAATTTGGCGTCCAATGCGGAGGTTGGCTCATCGGCAATTAATACCCGTGGGTTATTCACTAAAGCAATAGCTAACATGGCCCGTTGGCCCATACCGCCAGAAAGTTGGCCGGGATAACTGTGCCAGGCACTTTCATTGAGTCCGACCGAGGCTAGCGCATTCAATACCCGCTCGCGGGTATCCGCGCGGGAAAGCGTATTATGTAGCAGCAGGGATTCTTCAATTTGTTTCCCCACGGTGCGTACCGGATTCAGCGCATAGCGTGGATCTTGCAGCACCATAGCCATTTCGCTGCCACGTAATGCGCCCCATTGTTTCGGTTTCAACTGCAATAGGTCGTGTTCGATAACCTGACCTGAATTGCCCTGTTGATCGGTGCTATCAGCATAATAACTGAGCTTTTTAGCACTGACTTTGCCCGGAGCACGAACTAATCCCATCAATGCTCTGGCGGTAATGGATTTGCCCGAACCGGACTCACCCACCAGTGCCACCCGTTCGCGGCCGAGATGGAATGAAATATTATCCACCACTCGCTGCTGCTGGAAATCGACACAGAGATTGTCGATGGCAAAAATTTTATCAGTCATGGTGAGGGTCCAAAATATCGCGCAGGCCATCGCCTAACAGATTAAATGCCATGCTGCTCAGTAAGATAGCGCAGCCCGGAATGGCGGCAATCCACCATTGGTCAAAGATAACCTGCATGCCATCCGCGACCATGGAACCCCATTCTGACATGGGCGGGCGTGCCCCTAACCCGAGGAAGCCAAGACCTGCCGCAGCCAGGATAATACCCGCTAAATCCAATGCCAGGCGCACCACCGCTGAAGGAAGGCACATAGGGAGAATATGACCCCACAGTAACCGCAACCCTTTGATTCCCATCATCTCAGCGGCTGCCAGATAATCACTTTTACGTAATAACTGAATCTCAGCTCTGGCCTGACGGGCATAGGCCGGCCAAGTGGTTAGGGCCAATGCCAGCGCGCCGTTAATTAATCCGGGGCCAAGCATGGCAACAAAAGCAAAAGCCAGAATCAGCCGTGGCATCGACATCACCACATCGGTAACGCGCATCAGAATACGTTCGAGCCAGCCGCCGTAATAACCAGAAAGCACCCCGACCAGTAAGCCGAGCGGCAAGGTTATGACGGTAACCAGCAGTACCAATCCCAAGGTAGGGCGCGTGCCGTAAATCAGACGCGACAGCATATCGCGGCCATAACTGTCAGTTCCCAGCCAGTGAACTGCGCCCGGAGGTAGCAACCGGTCGGCTGCGTTTTGCCAGTTGGGATCAAATGGTGCCAGCCACGGGGCGAAAATCGCGATGAACACCAGTGAGGAGAGAATAAACAGCCCAATGCTGGTGGAGGGGGAACGCTTTAGCGTGTGGCAGATTTTTGTTATCGGTATCGACATATCAGCGCGTTCTCGGATCCAGCAAGCGGACCAGCAGATCCGTCACATTGTTAATCAAAATAAAGCACATACCGAGCAACAGTGTTCCGCCCATAATGGCCGTGGTGTCTCCGGCAAACAGCGCGCTGGTCAGATAACGGCCAATGCCCGGCCAGGCAAAAACGGTCTCGGTGAGTACCGCGCCTTCCAACATGCTGGTATAGGCCAGAGCAATCACTGTCAGTAAGGTGCCACGGATATTCGGCAGCACATGCGTCAATAAAATCCGCATCTCACCCGCGCCTTTGGCTCTTGCCAGCGTGATGTACTCTTTATTCAGTTCACTCAGGCAAGCTGAACGTGTCAGGCGAGTAATGCTGGCAAGCGCGTAATAAGACAGCAGGGAAACCGGTAAGATCAAATGAGCCAGAGCATTACTAAAGGCACCAGCATCACCTGAGCGCCAAGTATCGATCAGGGCAAAACCGGTTTTCGCTTCCACGGTATATTGATAAATATCATCAAGACGGCCGGGGCCGGGGCTCCATTGCAGGCGAGCATAAAATAGCAATAGCATCAGCAGGCCAAGCCAGAAGATAGGAACCGAATTCCCCAGCAATGTGATAAAGCGGATAGTGGCATCCAGTTTGCTACCCGCCCAGCGCGCGCACAATAAGCCGAGGATAACTCCCAGTGCTGCGCCAATGACTAGCGATAATGTTGCCAGTTCCAATGAGGCAGGGAAAACGGTCAGTAGATCTTGTAATACCGGCTGACCGCTGGCGCTGGCGACACCCAGATCCCCATGAGCCAGCCGCTCCAGATAATGCCAGAACTGAACCGGTAAAGGTTTATCCAACCCAAGTTGTTGTTTAACTTGCTGATAAGTAGCCTCACTGGCGTGGTCGCCCACGATTTGCAGCACCCTGTCCACCGGCGACAACGCCGACAGGAAAAAGGTGATAACCAGTAGACCGAATAAGGTTAGGGCCAGGGTAAATAATCCCTGTAAAAACCCCCAAAGACGACGCCGGGATAGGGTTCCCGGCGTTTGATTTAGTGCGACAGACATCGACTAGCAACCTACCTATATTTCATAAAACTTTATTGATAGATCAGCGCTACTTGCTGACACGGTCATAATAGACCATATCTGCATTCAGACCTTGTTGATAGCCTTTTACATTATCTCGTAGCACAACTTGTGCTTTGGCTTGATCAATAAAGATATAAGGCGAGTTCTTTTGCAGCTCTTCCTGTAACTGAGTGTAGAGCGCGGTGCGCTTGGCCGGGTCAGCCTCGGCGACTGCCGCCAATGTTTGTTTATTCAGCTCAGGAATAACCCAGCCGTTTAAACCGGCAACAGTACTGCTCTTACCGTCATTATAGGCAAAGGCGCTGGCATTTGAGTGTGCATCGAAGTAGTCCGGGATCCACAAACGGATAGCTGACTGATGCTGTTTGGCACGCACGCGGCCATATACCTGGCTACCTGCAGCTGGCAATAACACCAATTTCACGCCACCTTGGGCAAAGCTGGCTTGCAGCGACTGAGCAATTGTAATGAATGGCGGTTTGTTTTCCACATCCAGAGTCAGCGTGGCATCTTTAATACCGGCTTTGGTCAGAATTTCTTTAGCTTTAGCAGGATCAAAGGTGAAAGGATTACTTTCCAGCGCACCCGGTAAACCCACTGGCAGGAAGCTTTGATGTACAAAATACTGGCCTTTCAGCAAATCTTTGGTAATTCCCTGATAATCAACCAAATAGCGGGCGGCTTGCCAGAATTCTGGTTTGCTCAACAGCGGATTGGCCTGATTGGCCGTATTAAAGACCAAATAGTTTTGTTCGGCAGACGGGATTTCGACAACTTTAATCCCTGCCTGGGTTTTCAGCGCCGCAGTTTGGTCTGGCCCTAACTCACGCGCGATATCAGCATCACCTTGCTGGATCAGCAGGCGACGAGCACTTGGATCGGGAACATTTTTAATAATGATATTTTTAATCAGAGGCTTATCGCCAGGTGATGTCGGATTGGCATCCAGTACAATGGCCTGATGCGGTTGATAAACACGCATTTTGAATGGACCGCTACCGGCTGAATGCATTTTCAACCAAGCATTACCATAGTCGCCATCTTTCACATTAGCGGTCACCGCTTTTTTATCAACAATTGAGGCAATGGGGGTTGATAAAATATTCAGCGCAACTGCGGGACTGACATCTGCACTCCAGCTCAGTTGTACGGTGTTGTTATCAATTTTCTTCAAATGTTGATCGATATTACTCGCATCCCAGCCCAAGACATTCAGGATAAAGGCCGGTGAACGGTTCATTTTGACTGCGCGATTAAAGGAATAAATTACGTCATCAGCTTGCACCGGATTGCCAGAGGCAAATACTGCCTGCGGACGTAATTTTACCGTAAGGGTTTTTGCCGCAGCATCGCCTTGCCAGCTTTGTGCAAGAACGGGTTCTATTTTTGCCGGATTATCACGATCGGCTTGCACCAGCCGCTGATAAAGACTTGGGACGGTCTGAATACTGGATAGCTCATTACTTTCAGCCGGATCAAGGCTAACGATATCATCCAGGGATTGCACCACAACCAGAGTATCTGGCGGCGTTGCTGCCAGTGCACTGCCGGATAGTGCTGTCAAAACCAACAGTGACAGAATTTTAGCTTTCATTGAGACTCCCTGAAATGGATTAAACCATCGTGTTTTTAAAATATAGCGGGTGTAGTAACACCAATGGGAAATTATTGTTTTTTCGACTATTTCATCGCAGTTTCTCACGATAATGGCTTTGCCGTCTGTGGTCAAAGTCTCAACAGTTATTTGTTATAACAATTAGTGATAAAGAAATATTGTAAAAATGTAATGATTCTGCGGCGATTTAATTCTGGTGGTAGAAACCCATGTAAGCAACACCACAGACTGTTTCGGCATAAATAAATGTTAGAGACTTCCCACTAAAGATAGAATGAAATGGTTATAATGGAACATCATTTCATTTTACTTATATGAAGGGAAAACCATGATCACCGGAAACATCCATCATTTGGAATTATTGCCTTATCTGCCTGCGCAATTAAAAGAAGCTATTGAATATGTGAAAAGTCACATCACAGCAGAAACGCCATTGGGTAAGCATGATATTGATGGCAATAACCTGTTCGTATTGATTTCCAATGACAGCACTGACTATCTGGAAAACCGCCGTGCGGAATATCACGCTAAATATCTGGATATTCAGATAGTCCTGGCGGGTGTTGAGGGGATGACTTTCAGTAACTTACCTGCTGGCAAACCCGATACCGACTGGTTGGCAGACAAAGATATTGCTTTCTTACCAGCAGGAGTTGATGAGAAGCAGTTTGTCATGCAAACCGGTGATTTTGTGGTGTTCTACCCAGGAGAAGTGCATAAACCATTATGTGCAGTAGGCGAACCGGCTAATGTGCGTAAGGCAGTAGTTAAGTTGGCGGTAAAATAAGCTATTTCACTTGCCAGCTTGAGCTTCGGGCAGTGCTCGCCGCCGTCACATACTCCGTGTATGCTCCGTCGGCTGCGCGCTGTCCGCACTCAATCTGCCTGCGCCAATAACGCTTATTGATTAGGTGTGAAAATAATTAAAAGCCAACACATTAAATGGTCGGCCTTTATTTTTATGCTGTTCCCAGAGTGGCAACCATCACGGCTTTGATGGTGTGCAGGCGGTTTTCGGCCTGATCAAACACAATGCTGTGAGCCGATTCAAATACTTCGTCGGTCACTTCCATGCCCCCCGGTAAGTCATAAAGTTCCGCCATTTGTTTGCCGACGGTAGTTTGGTCATCGTGGAACGCGGGCAAGCAATGCAGGAATTTAACCTGTGGGTTGCCGGTCAGTTTCACCACATCCATATTGACCTGATAGGGCTTGAGCAATGCAACCCGCTCCTGCCAGACTTCTTTCGGTTCGCCCATCGAAACCCATACATCGGTATACAAGAAATCAGCCCCTTTGACGCCTTCGGCAATATCTTCGGTCAAGGTAATTTTACCGCCGGTCTTTTTAGCCTGCGCCTGACAATCGGCGACTAATTCGGCCTCCGGCCAGCAGGCTTTTGGCGCGACCAGGCGTAAATCCATCCCTACCAAAGCGGCCGCTTCTAATAGGGTATTACCCATGTTGTTACGAGCATCGCCAAGATAGGCAAATTTCATTTCACTCAATGGCTTACCCGGCAAGTGCTCCTGCATAGTCAGTAAGTCGGCCAGTAACTGGGTTGGATGGAATTCATTGGTCAGGCCATTCCATACCGGCACGCCGGCAAATTCAGCCAACGTTTCAACCACCTTTTGGCCGTGACCACGATATTGGATACCGTCATACATCCGGCCTAATACTCTGGCGGTATCTTTAATTGATTCTTTATGCCCTATTTGACTTCCGCCTGGGCCGAGATAAGTCACCCGCGCACCTTGATCATATGCGGCAACTTCGAAAGAGCATCGAGTACGGGTCGAGTCTTTTTCGAAGATGAGCGCGATATTCTTACCTACCAATCTTTGTTTCTCACAGCCGGATTTCTTGGCTTGCTTCAGATCAGCTGCCAACTCTAGCAGGGCTGTAATCTCGGCGGGGGTAAAGTCCAGTAACCTTAGAAAGTGACGTTTATAGAACTGACTCATGGTGTTCATCTTTTGCATCCTGAATAGTCCAATTGAATTTAAATTCAATTTATACGTATAAATATTCAATTACAACCCCAATCAATAAATCTTTCTCGTTTGTAGTGGAGGCAACAGCGTGGGTGTGGGAAAATAGCGCCATACTAAGCCCATTGACTGAGGATAAAGGCATGGCAAACCGCGAAATGCTAGACGAACAACGTGACGAGACCCGCCTGATCATCGAAGAACTTCTGGATGATGGCAGCGATCCGGATGCGCTCTACACTATTGAACACCACCTTTCAGCCGAGAAATTCGAAGTGCTGGAAAAGGCTGCTGTTGAAGCATTCAAGCTGGGTTATGAAGTGACAGATGCTGAAGAGCTGGAAGTCGAAGATGGCTCAGTGGTGATGTGTTGTGATGTGATCAGCGAAGTTGCGCTGAATGCTGAAATTATTGATGCGCAGGTTGAACAGCTGATTGCACTGGCTGAAAACTGTGGCGTGAATTATGACGGTTGGGGCACTTACTATGAAGATCCTAACGCAGAAGATGATGAAGACGGCGAGTTCGACGACGAAGAGTTAGTGGACGAAGACGACGACGGTAAGCGCCACTAGATTCCTCTTCGTACTTGAAGCTGTAGATTGTTTGCTAATACTATCAGGGCGCTTGAGGCGCCCTCAGACTGCAGATGAAGGGGAATCGTGCCGTTGGGGTCGTAGTCGTGTAAGCGACCGGAGCGCCCTGAGGTGCGGTCAACCCTTCACTCACAGCACTATAAAAGTGCTGTCAATAACCTCAGGATGCAATGCACTCTGAATAATCATAATGTTTTCAGCATAGTCACTTCGCAATCCACATGACCGGTATTTCCCATTGGGCCATTGATATGCTCAAAACCTAATCTTTCATATAAGCCTACGGCACTGGTCAAACTAGCCGTGGTTTCCAGATAACAGCGGTTGAAGCCCTGTTGACGGGCAAACTCCAGCGCTTGTAACGCCAACTGCTTAGCCAACCCTTTACCACGCAATATCGGCAGGAAATACATTTTCTGCAATTCACACAGAGACGCTTCACCACCCGACAAAGGTGCCACGCCACCGCCGCCCGCAATATTTCCGTCGACTTCAATTACCCAGTAAGCGCTACGTGGCTGGCTGTACAGCTCATATAAGTGATCCAAATTGGGATCAGACACGGTATAGCCTTTATCGGCAGTCAGGCCGAATTCAGCCGAAACTTCCCGAATGACATTAGCGATAGCGAGGTTGTCTGCTACGGTGATAGGGCGTACCAGCAGGCGGATAGGTGTGGCTGTGGTCATACTCTTTAAACCTAAAGGTAATAACTTAGTAATAATCTGTAATACCACTGAATGATGTCAGGCTGCAATGATAAAAAAACAGCGGCTACCTAAATAGTCCGCTGTTTCTATTTTGCTGTTGAATCTCAGGTTAATTACAGTGCGGCGATAGTTGCCTGTTGCTCAATTAACTTCTGCTTGGCTTCAGCACAGGCTGCCATTCTTTCGCGCTCTTTGGCAACCACGGCTTCTGGCGCACGCGCCACAAAACCTTCATTACTCAACTTGCCTTCGATACGCTCAATTTCAGCTTCCAGCTTAGCCACTTCTTTTGCCAGCCTTTCCAGTTCGGTAGCTTTATCAATCAGACCAGCCATTGGGATCAGTACTTCCGCACCTTCAACCAACTTGGTCACAGATACCGGGCCTTTATCACCTTCAGGTAACAGGGTGAGAGAGGACAATCGCGCCAGTGACTGGATGAAACTCTGGTTTTCCAGTACGCGGCGCTGAGCTTCAGCATTGGCTCCACGCAGCATCACTTCCAGTGGTTTACCCGGTGCGATGTTCATTTCTGCACGGATATTACGCACCGCAATAATGGTTTGTTTGATCCATTCCAGATCACTCAGTGCTTTCTCATCAACCTGGCTGGCATCATATTCCGGGAAAGGCTGCAACATAATGGTGTCCGCAGTAATACCTTTCAGGGTTTTGACTCGCTGCCAGATGGTTTCTGTGATGTAAGGAATGATTGGGTGTGCCAGACGCAGCAGGGCTTCCAGAACTTCAATCAGAGTATGACGCGTCCCGCGCAGTTCCGCTTCAGAACCGCTGTTCATCACCGGCTTGGCCAGTTCCAGATACCAGTCACAGAACTGGTTCCAGGTAAACTCATACAGAATATTAGCGGCCAAATCGAAGCGGTAAGTGTCCATCGCTTCGCGGTAGGCTTTGATGGTCTGATTGAATTCAGCCAGAATCCAGCGGTCAGCCAGTGACAGTACCATTTCGCCGCCATTCTGCCCGCAATCCTGCCCTTCGGTGTTCATCAGCACGAAACGGCTGGCGTTCCACAGCTTATTACAGAAGTTGCGATATCCTTCCAGGCGCTTCATGTCCCAGTTGATATCACGGCCGGTAGAGGCCAGAGCTGCCAACGTAAAGCGCAGAGCATCTGTACCGTGCGGTTCAATACCGTTCGGGAACTGCTTCTCGGTGCGCTTACGGATTTTCTCCGCCAGCTGCGGCTGCATCATGTTGCCAGTACGTTTTTCCAGCAATTCTTCCAGCGAGATACCATCAACCATATCCAGTGGATCAATCACGTTACCTTTCGACTTGGACATTTTCTGCCCTTCGTCATCACGGATAAGACCGGTCATGTAGACGGTTTTAAATGGCACCTGCGGCTTACCATTTTCATCTTTCATAAAGTGCATGGTCAGCATGATCATGCGGGCAATCCAGAAGAAAATAATATCAAAGCCACTGACCACAACACTGGTCGGGTGGAAGGTTTTCAGTGCTTCGGTTTGCTCAGGCCAGCCCAGAGTGGAGAAAGTCCACAGGCCAGAGGAGAACCAGGTATCCAGCACGTCTTCATCCTGGCGCAATGCAACATCAGCACCCAGGTTGTTTTCACGGCGTACTTCAGCCTCATCACGGCCCACATACACTTTACCCTGCTCGTCATACCAGGCTGGAATGCGGTGGCCCCACCACAACTGACGGGAGATACACCAGTCTTGGATATCGCGCATCCACGAGTAATACATATTTTCGTACTGCTTCGGTACGAATTGGATCTCGCCGTTTTCGACAGCTTCGATTGCCACTTTAGCCAGCGGAGCGGTGCGAACATACCATTGGTCAGTCAGCATCGGCTCGATAACTACGCCGCCACGGTCGCCATAAGGCACAGTCAGGTCGTGGGCTTTGACTTCTTCCAGCAGGCCAAGTTTATCGAATTCAGCCACTACAGCTTTACGGGCAGCAAAACGCTCCAAACCTTGGAACTGTTCTGGAATTGCACCGCTGCACGCATCAGTCGCTTCGCCATTGGTATCAAATACTTCCGCTTCGGTACGGATATCACCGTCGAAAGTCAGAATGTTGATCATCGGCAGGGCGTGGCGTTTACCAACTTCATAGTCATTAAAATCGTGCGCTGGCGTGATTTTCACACAACCGGTGCCTTTTTCCATGTCGGCATGCTCGTCACCGAGGATCGGAATACGGCGACCAACCAGCGGCAGGATCACTTCTTTGCCGATCAGATCTTTATACCGCGGATCTTCCGGGTTTACTGCCACGCCGGTATCACCCAATACGGTTTCCGGACGCGTGGTGGCGACGACCAGATAGTCTTTGCCATCCGCAGTTTTAGCACCATCGGCCAGCGGATAACGCAGATGCCACATGGAGCCTTTCGATTCGCGGTTTTCGACTTCCAGATCAGAGATAGCCGTGCGCAGTTTTGGATCCCAGTTGACCAGGCGCTTGCCACGGTAAATTAAGTCTTCCTTGTGCAGACGTACAAACACTTCTTTAACCGCATTGGATAGGCCATCGTCCATGGTGAAACGCTCACGTTCCCAATCCACGGAGTTACCCAGACGGCGCATTTGGCGAGTAATGGTGCCGCCAGATTCGCCTTTCCATTGCCAGATTTTATCGATAAATGCGTCACGGCCGTAATCGTGGCGAGTTTTGCCTTCTTCTGCGGCGATCTTGCGCTCAACCACCATTTGGGTCGCGATACCGGCATGGTCAGTCCCGGCTTGCCACAAGGTATTTTTGCCCTGCATACGTTGATAACGAATCAAGGTATCCATGATGGTTTGTTGAAACGCATGGCCCATGTGCAGGCTACCGGTGACGTTCGGCGGCGGGATCATGATGCAGTAGCTTTCTTTACTGGTATCGCCGTTCGGCTTGAAATAACCCTGTTTTTCCCAGTGTTCATACAGCGGCTGTTCGATTTCTTGCGGGCTGTATGTTTTATCGAGGGACGGCTCAGTTTTGTCGGTATTAGAAGGTGTGTTTTCCATTTTCTTTTTTAGTTCAATTAGTTGGCGGCGTTGCCGTGGTCAAGTGGAAGCCGACGCTGCGATAAGACTTATATCGGTCGCGCGCCAACTGTTTCAAATTTTCTTCGTAAGGAACGAAGTCTACCACTTCATGGAAAGCGGTGGCAAAACCTGCGAACTCTGGTAGCAGGCTGATAAGCAGGTCGCGGGGGGAATTTCCACGTCGTTCCGGCCAAGCCAGTTCGACTGGTGCGCCATACTTTGGCCCTTCACCCGCCAAATTATGGGGAACAAATTGCTCTGGTGCCCGTTGCCATAGCGCTTCATCCAGCCGCTGGGCCTGCTCCTGACTTTCACAGGCGATCAGTACCCGTTTGCCTGCCCGCCAACGCTCAGCCGCAATTTCGCAGGCCAACGCCTCATGAGCGCGCAGCTCACCAGCGGGCGTGTCGTGTTCGAGCAGATAAAAGGTGGCGTTTTTCATAAATTCTCTCACCCTTCGTACTTGAAGCCGCAGGGGTGTTCACTGCGTTCACTCACCCACCCGAATCACTTACTTGTAGTTGACCTACTTGAATAAGCTCATCGGGATGAGTTCGCTGGCTGCCTACCTGCAACTTCAATTACTTTGGGTGTATATCAAATGGAATACATCAAAACGATTAATCGTCGCCGTTTAACCCTGCGCGGTTAAGCAAGAACTGGGATAACAACGCGACTGGACGGCCAGTTGCGCCTTTGTTCTTACCTGAACGCCATGCCGTACCCGCGATATCCAAATGCGCCCAGCTGTATTTGCGAGTAAAGCGTGACAGGAAGCAACCGGCGGTAATCGCACCGCCCGCACGGCCACCAATATTTGCCATGTCGGCAAAATTGGAATCCAGTTGCTCGTAGAACTCATCACCCAGTGGCAAACGCCATGCACGGTCACCCGCTTGTTCGGATGCCCCGATAAGCTCGTGAGCTAATGGATTGTGATTCGACATCAAACCGGTGATGTGATGGCCTAATGCCACAACACACGCCCCTGTTAGGGTCGCGATATCAATCACCACTTCTGGCTCGAAACGCTCAACATAGGTCAATGCATCGCACAACACCAGACGGCCTTCAGCATCAGTATTGAGCACTTCAACTGTCTGACCAGACATGGTAGTGAGGATATCGCCTGGGCGATAAGCGCGGCCACCTGGCATATTTTCACAGCCCGCCAATACACCAATCACATTCAATGGCAATTGAAGCTCGGCCACGACACGCATAACGCCATAGACAGTTGCAGCGCCACACATGTCGTATTTCATCTCATCCATGCCTTCGGCTGGCTTGATGGAAATACCACCAGAATCGAAGGTCAAGCCTTTGCCCACCAGCACAATTGGCTTAGCGTCCGGGTTTGGATTACCCTTATATTCTATCACCGACATCAATGATTCATTCTGCGAACCATGGCCTACAGCAAGATAGGAGTGCATTCCCAACTCTTTCATTTGCTGCTCACCAATCACGCGAGTGATTATATTGGTGCTGAATGCATCGGCTAACTGGCGTGCTTGCGAAGCCAGATAGGCGGCATTACAAATATTTGGCGGCATATTGCCCAAGTCTTTCGCCGCTTTAATACCGGATGCTACCGCCAGACCATGCTGAATTGCGCGCTCACCGCTGGTCAGTTCGCGGCGAGTGGGTACATTGAATACCATCTTGCGTAATGGGCGACGCGGCTCGGTTTTATTACTTTTAAGCTGATCGAAGGTATAAAGCGTCTCTTTCGCTGTTTCTACTGCCTGGCGCACTTTCCAGTAAGTATTGCGGCCTTTAACATGCAGCTCGGTCAGGAAACAAACAGCTTCCATTGATCCGGTGTCATTAAGGGTATTGATGGTCTTCTGGATCACTTGCTTGTACTGGCGCTCATCAAGCTCACGCTCTTTGCCACAGCCAATTAACAAGATGCGCTCGGAGAGAATATTCGGCACATGGTGCAGTAACAGCGTCTGCCCGACTTTGCCTTCAAGTTCACCACGGCGCAATAAAGCGCTGATGTAGCCATCACTAATTTTGTCGAGTTGTTCGGCAATGGGAGATAGACGACGAGGTTCGAAAACGCCGACTACAATACAGGCACTGCGCTGTTTTTCCGGGCTGCCGCTCTTTACACTGAACTCCATGCACTCTCCTGAATCTTAAAGACAAAGGCGGGAGCTACCGCTAGAATGTAGCGCTCCGCAACGATCTCTCTCCGTTGTGTTAACGACGTGTGTTAACCTTAACGGCATAAGTTGTTTTGTTTTGGCGACTATAAGCATGTTCCTATAGGACACCTAAACGCTAGATGCTGTAATACTATTTTAGCTGTGAAGGTTGCCATATGATGAGAATAAATGGCGGATTAACGATGAAACTATCGATTTTCCTGCAAAAAGACAAGTTTTCACAGGCGTATTAGCGTGATCATCATTAGATATCTGGTACGGGAAACACTTAAGAGCCAAATTGCGATTCTGTTCATCCTGCTATTAATCTTCTTTAGTCAGAAGTTAGTACGGATATTAGGCGCTGCGGTCGATGGTGAAATCCCGACAAACCTGGTTTTATCCCTTTTAGGGCTCGGTGTGCCGGAAATGGCACAACTTATCCTGCCGTTAAGCTTATTCCTTGGCTTATTGATGACGCTAGGTAAATTGTACACGGAGAGTGAAATCACCGTGATGCATGCCTGCGGCATGGGCAAGAAATCCTTGATTATGGCTGCATTGATCCTGGCGCTGGTCACTTCTGCGCTGGCGGCGGTCAACACTATTTGGCTTGGCCCTTGGTCTTCTAAACATCAAGACGAAGTGCTGAACGATGCCAGAGCCAACCCTAGCCTGGCCGCGTTGGCTGGTGGGCAGTTTAAATCCTCAACTGATGGCAATTCAGCCTTATTTATCGGTAATGTGACGGGCAAAGAGTTTAACCGTGTATTTCTGGCACAATTGCGGCCAAACGGTAATCAGCGCCCCTCCGTTGTTGTCGCTGACAGTGGCTACATGACCGAACGGCCTGATGGTTCGCAAGTGGTTATCTTAAATAAAGGTACCCGCTATGAAGGCACCGCATTGTTGCGCGACTTCCGTATTACTGATTTTGTCGATTATCAGGCCATTATTGGTCATCAGGAAGTCCAACAAAATAATAATGCGGCTGACCAAATGACCATGAAACAGCTGTGGCGTTCGCATCAGCCCGATGCCCGCGCTGAGTTTCATTGGCGTCTAACGCTGATTGTGTCGGTTATCGTCATGGCGCTGCTGGTGGTGCCCCTCAGTGTGGTTAACCCGCGCCAGGGCCGTGTACTGAGTATGTTGCCAGCTATGTTACTGTATTTAATTTTCTTCCTGTTACAAAGCTCCCTGCGCTCTAACGCAAGTAGTGGCAAGCTGGACCCCTCGATCTGGATGTGGGCTGTAAATGGTGCTTATCTGGCTCTTGCGGTGATATTGAACCTGTGGGATGGCCTGCCGGCTCGTAAGTTACGTGCTCGATTGAGAGGTGCTGCCTGATGTTTGGTGTATTAGACCGTTATATCGGACGGACTATCCTCAATACCATCCTGATGACGCTATTCATGCTGGTATCGCTGTCCGGCATTATCAAGTTTGTCGATCAGTTACGTAAAGTCGGGCAGGGCGATTACTCAGCAGCATCTGCTGGCATGTACACCTTGCTCAGCATTCCTAAAGATATCGAGATCTTCTTCCCGATGGCAGCGCTGCTGGGTGCATTGCTGGGGCTGGGTACATTGGCTACACGCAGTGAACTGGTGGTAATGCAGGCTTCGGGCTTTACCCGCATGCAAATTGCCGCCTCGGTGATGAAAACAGCTATTCCGCTTGTGTTGCTGACCATGGCCATCGGTGAGTGGGTTGCGCCGCAAGGCGAGCAGATGGCGCGCAACTTCCGTGCGCAGCAAATGTATGGCGGTTCGTTGTTGTCAACGCAATCTGGGCTATGGGCAAAAGACGGCTCTGACTTTATTTATATCCAGCGTGTATCGGGTGATAAAGAACTGACCGGGGTGAATATTTATCATTTCGATCAACAAGATCGCTTGCTCTCGGTTCGCTATGCTGCCACCGCAACTTTTGAAGACAACCTATGGCGTTTATCGCAGGTTGATGAGTCTGATTTAAGCAATCCAAATAAGGTGACTGGCTCGCAGACACTAACCGGTGAATGGAAGACCAACCTGACGCCAGAGAAGTTGGGTGTGGTTGCCATGAACCCAGATTCGCTCTCTATTAGCGGGTTGCACGATTACAGCAAATATCTGCGGCAAAGCGGGCAGGAGTCGAGCCGGTATGAATTGAATATGTGGGGCAAGATATTTGCGCCATTCTCTGTTGCCGTAATGATGTTGATGGCGTTGTCATTCATTTTTGGCCCATTACGCAGTGTACCAATGGGGGTTCGGGTAGTTACCGGTATCTTCTTTGGTTTTGTTTTCTACGTGTTGGATCAGATTTTTGGCCCGCTTAGCTTGGTTTACAACATCCCACCGGTCATCGGCGCACTGTTACCGAGTATACTTTTCCTCCTAATCAGTGTTTATTTGCTGCTAAAACGGCGTTGATGGCGGTTTTTTCAACACTTAGACTAAACTTGGTGGGATAACAGTTGCATGCGGACTTCGGGTAGGTATAATTCACCTCGTTCTCCGCATACTACTTCAGTGCCGAAGTGGCGAAATCGGTAGACGCAGTTGATTCAAAATCAACCGCCGCGAGGCATGCCGGTTCGATTCCGGCCTTCGGCACCATTAGTATGTAAATCAAGTCACCGCAAGGTGGCTTTTTTTTTGCCTGCCGTTCAGCAAAGTCCATTATCTTCCGTAAAAGTCTATATAAAACAGCATCTAACATTCTGGTGATTTTTGCCGCGTCTCCATTCTGGTATTTCTACGTCCATTAGCAGCCATCATTACTAGGGGTCAAAATGGGGGTCAGCTCGGTTCGGAAAATTTGTGACCCCCAAATATGCGCCAGAGATTCTCTGGAATGATAATATATTAATGCTTATAAAGGCGTTACAGGTGTGGTGTTCACTATTATGTGTTAACACACGGGTATCGCCCGAGTAATAAGTATGAACAATATTGGGTGTAGCCTCATCTATTGCACTACATTTGTAATGCGCTATACGGCATTATAAATGTCATTACAGGAGGTTTTTAAAATGAGTACTATCCAAATTCGTGTGGATGATGAACTGAAGAAAAGTGCATATCAGGCGTTTGAAAAACTGAATCTTTCGCCTTCTGAGGCACTACGCCTGTTCCTACGTTATGTTGCAGAGAACGAAAAGCTGCCTTTTTCAGAAGTATCTGTCATGGTCAGTAATCAAGATGAGGATGCTGATATTTTAGCTGTTGTCCGTGAACGTTTGAAAAATCCTGCAAAGCGTATCAGAGTAAATATTGATGACCTTTAATATCGACTTTGACGAACGGGCATTAAAAGAATGGTACAAACTAGATAAAACTATCCGAGAGCAATTTAAAAAGAAACTAAGAAAATTACAAGAAAATCCCTATATTGAGTCAGCACGTTTGCACGGTGATCTGGCTGGTTGTTTCAAAATAAAATTACGCGCATCTGGCTTTCGGCTGATTTACCAAGTTATCGATGAGGAGATTGTGATTTGGATCGTTGCTGTTGGTAAACGGGAAGATGAAAAAGCTTATGATATTGCCAGGAAGTGAATCCAATAGGGGACTTATTGAGATGTTTTTTTATGTAGCGTTATGACGGCTATGGATAACCCATTAATATCGATTAAATAAACAAGTAGATAATTATCTATGTAGCATTTGAATTGCTCTTGGAAACATATTTTTCAGTCAGTCTTTTCGAT
The DNA here is from genome assembly GCF_030433455.1 of Yersinia sp. 22-579. Lineage (NCBI taxonomy): Bacteria > Pseudomonadati > Pseudomonadota > Gammaproteobacteria > Enterobacterales > Yersiniaceae > Yersinia > Yersinia sp. 22-579. Next base: position 141,758 of record NZ_JAUJTZ010000009.1, read on the forward strand.
AATCGTTCCCCCACATTTCCCCCACTTAACTGATCCCCACTTGTTCCCCCACCTGGTTTTTGGCTCTGTGCTCTCAGCCCAGTCATGACGCGGGTTTGCTCTCTTTCCCCATTTAGGGTGTATAGGTAAGTGGGATACTTACACAGATCTGAAAGACAGATTTAGCCAGTTCGATACCAATAACTTTTATCGAGTTCACCTCTGAAAAAAAGAACACTTAGCATAAGTGTGGCAGGACTTACGCTGAGGGAGGGACGTCCATCACATCACCAACAACATCTCTGTCACTTAAGAAATCATCCGTTTGTGCCAAAATAAACTGTTTTAAAAACTGATCAATGCGAATATTCAGCTTAAATAGAGGTAGGGTTACACCGTCTTTTTTTTCAAAATAGACCTTGGCTTTTTCTTTATCTACCGAATCTTTTAATGCGTCGAAGCGACCAAAGTCGTTGAGATTTTTGTCATTAACACTATCAGCCATTAATGCTATGAGCCGTTCTTTATCTAAACCAAGAGCATTAACAACGGCGTTTAATTGCGCATTTTCAGCGTTATCTTTGTAGGTGTTGATGTAGTCTCTAAAAGTATGGCCTTCAATTAACTGCGCATCGCCGCGTTGCAAGTCGTGCAAAAAGAGCTTGGCGTACTTTTGCTCGCTTTGGGTGAGCGATGCAAACGACTTATGCAGCTCATTTAATGTGGTTTCAATGCTCGCAGGGTCTTGGTGTTGGTTCAGCTCTTTTAAAAATTTATCAAAGCGGCTGTTCATATAGTCGGCATCGATTTTGCCGGTATCTATTTCAGTTAAATAACCACTGATATCAAAAGGCACATCACCGCCACCAGCGCCACCGCCATCACTTTTGCCTACCAACTCTTTATAGCGCAGAACCAGGCTCAGGTAAGTTTGTTCGTCTATGGCCAGCGTTACCTCATGTTCTACATCATTTTCAGTAAAGGAATAGATCGACTGTTCCCAATGAAAACCTTGTACTTTAGCTGCTTCCAGGTGTTGGCTAAAGGTGTTAAATAATTTGGCGAATTGGGCGCAGGTTTCTATATCGTCTGGCAGTTTTTCAAAGTTCTCAACACCCGCACTGACGAATAGCTCGGTAATGTCCGCCACTAATTCATTTATGGCTTTAAGGTTGCTTTCTAACCTATCAACAAATAAGCCGATAGGTCTGTCGCCGGAATAGAGTTTTACCGCATCGTTAATGTACTGCTCCATGGTGTGTGGATAACGATAATAACGGATGATGCCGTGGGGTTTGTCGGGGCTAAACAAGCGATTGGTACGCGAGAACGCTTGAATAATATTTTGGTATTTAATCACCTTGTCTAAATACAAGGTATTGAGCCATTTAGAGTCAAAGCCAGTGAGCATTTGATCTACAACAATCAGTAAATCTAATTGCTTTGAAGGCTCGGTATGGATGCGCTCGTAAGGCTTTTTATGGGCAAGGCGTGCCGCTAAATCTTTTTTAAAGGCTGCATGGCGGGCAAAATCAAAATCCTGGCCATAACGTGCGTTATAGTCGGCCATAATTTCGTCCAGGCCATCGCCTTTAAAGGTGGGGCCACGGTCGCTGCTGCCGTCGTTATCAATATTTGGGTCAAATAGGGCCGATACTTTAAGTTCAGGTTTGGCGGCTTTTAAACGGCGGTAATAGTCAATGGCTTCGGCAATGCTGCTAGTGGCCAAAATAGCGTGAAACTTATTGGCCTGGCTGAGCACATCCCACTCTGCCAGAATATCTTCTACTACTTTTTCTTGATGGGCTTCAGTGAGATATTGCTCTTTTGGCACATAATCTTCTATGCCTTTGACATACTTACCTGTTGCATCTTTATGGCCAGCCATTGGCACATCATTCATAAAATAATTAAATTTTTTCTTTTTGGCAGCCGTAGACATTGCATCTGCAACCGAATCGGCCTTAGCCTGTTCAAGGGCGACGGCCTGGCGTAGATCTTTATCTTTAAAGGTACAGACTTTGTAAGGGTCAAAGCCCAAAACATTGCCGTCGCGAATACCGTCGGCAATGCTGTAGCGGTGTAGCTCGTTGCCAAATACAGTACTGGTGGTATTGCCGTTTTTTTCGTTTTCTTCTTGAATCGGTGTGCCGGTAAAGCCAAAAAACAAGGCGCGCGGAAAGGTACGTTTAATAATAATCAGCATGTCGCCAAAGGTAGAACGGTGCGCCTCATCGATAATAAACACCAAGCGCTTAGCGCGGATTTTTTCTATGTCGGTCGAATTTGTTGCTGTTCCCTCATCATCAACTTCTTCAAAAATATTACTCATTTTTTGAATAGAGCTAACAATTAACGTATCGGCGGGAGCGGTGCTTTTTAATTTGGTAATGAGTACATGAGTATTTTCGGTGGCTTGTACGTCTTCGCCATCGCCAGCAAAATTGCGGTATTCCGCGAGCGACTGGGTGCCCAGCTCAATCCTGTCCATTAAAAAAATCACTTTATCGGCATCTTTTGATTGTGCAATCAATTGTGCCGATTTAAAGCTGGTCATGGTTTTACCCGAACCGGTGGTATGCCACACATAGCCCCCGAGGCGGTCAGGGTTATTGGCCGCACTACCCAGTTGCTGCCAGTTAGTTTTGGCCACTTTGTCAGATATCGCATTGGCGGCGTAATACTGATAACTGCGCATCACCTTAAGCACGCCGTCGGTATCGTCGGCGACGGTATAAAAGCCAATCAACTGGTGTGCCATAGGGATAGAAAGCAAGGTAGAGGCGATGTCTTTCCAGTGGTTCATGGGTTCGTTATTAAAATCGGCCCAGTTAAATTGATAGTCGGTATTAAATTTGCCGTCTAGCCCGGGGTTGGCAAAGTATTTGGCCTCGTTGGGCTCCATGGCCACAAACACTTGGATAAGCGAAAATAGGCCGCTAAATACACCCTCTTTACTGTACTTTTCAATTTGATTTACTGCCTGGCTAACCGGAATGCCGCTGCGCTTTAGCTCGACATGGATAACCGGCATACCGTTAATCAGTAATAGCACATCGCCACGGCGATCATTGCGCAAAGGGCTGCCGCGTTCAAATTTGGGTTGCTGCACAATTTGGTAACGGCTTTGGCCTGCAGCGATTTCCTGGCGGTCGTATATTTTTAAGCTGACTTCTTTACCCATATGCAAGGTATCGGCTGGGTTATCGCGCTTAATGGCCACGGTTTTACCGTTAATTAAACCGTTGAGCTTGAGCGGGGTTTTAAGCTCTTTGATTTGCTCAATAATCTGCTGCATTTCCGTATCGGTTAACGGCACATCGTTTAAGCGATCCCGCTGGCGATTGTTTTCAAATAAAATGGACGCCCAATTTTGCAGTAAATCCGCTTCGGTTTTATTTTTGAGTATCTCTGTTTCCCAGCCCTTATGGGTCAGTACTTCAATAAAGGCCTGCTCAAATTGCGCTTCGGTTTTAAAGGTGGTCATGAACACTCCCTATATAAACATTTTGCTCAAGCAGGCCTGCTTGATGTTATTTAATTTGGCGATTTGCTGTTGGTGTTGGTTGATTAATGCGTCGAGCTTTTGGAAATAGTTGCCGATGGCGGTTTGTTCTTCTTTTTTTGGTACACGGGTTTTTAATTCAGAAAACTCAGTTTTATTTACAATTTGCATGGTTCCAGAAGCAGCAGAACGCTTTAATTTTTCTGACCACAATATGCTTGCAGAAAATAGAAAATATGGATCATTCTCTTTTTCATTTGGAACAACGCCATTTATTTGCTGGTTAAAACTACCTTGGGTTCCTAGAATTGTATTTTTTCCTATGCTGGCAATACATGTAACCAAAATTGTATCTTTTGGGACTATGCGAGCTACTTTACAGCCTGTTTGTGATAACTTCTTCGCTGTATTAAATGTAACGTTTCTCGAAATATCAGTTGGTGTAACCCAAGGTATTCCATCATTAGAATAATTATTTGAGTTCTGTGTCGATGGTGTAGAACCCGTTATAATCTCACCAAGCTGATCAACGTTTTTTTCCTCCCACCCCCCACTAAACCCTTTAAAGCGAATCTCTGGGATGGTTTCACCTTGTTTGGGGAACATTTTTTCCAGTATGGCTTTTTTAATGTTGCTGAGCTTGTCATGCTTTTGTTGGTGTTGGTTGATTAGGCTATCGAGTTTTTGGAAGTAGTTGCCGATGACGTTTTGTTCTTGTCTTTCAGGTGTACTAATTTCGGTGTCTAAAATGTTTTTGTTGTAGAGTCGTTTGATAGTGCTGCCTTCTAGCCCACCCCATTTAACCATAGAATAAAAAACCTTTAAGAAAGCATTGTCTATCTTTCCATCATGTTTTAGCCAAACAATATTTGAGTCCTGAAAGTATTGATCTTCCCCTTTGTATTCAACAACGCGACCAATACTTCCAGAAGCTGACAGTAGAAGGTCTCCCGCAACTGGATATGGGTATTTTGCTTTATATTCATCAAATAGAGCTTTATTAATAAAAGCATCAGGTTGCTTTCCAAAAGTACCTATTTTAAAGAATGGAACGTCACCGGTTATGGTCGTTTGATGCTTAAAAATTCTTTTATTCATGGCGACAGAACCAAGATCACCCAAAGTTAGGTTTTCCCACTCCTCACTAAACCCCTTAAACCGAATCTCTGGCACCCTGCTATCAATACTCATCTTATTCGCCCTTCAATAAGCGGGTGAGCTCATTCAAGCCCTGCATATCAAATTCATTACCGGTGAGCTGGCTCATCATCTGTGCCAGTTCTTGCTCGGTGTTTTTTATCTCATTGGCCACTTGCGAGTAAGTGACGGCGTATTTATCGGCAAGGGCTTGCACTTGGCTGGTAAGTTGGCTAATCACTGTGTTTGGCATGGCGGCGAGTTCGGTGCTTAATGGCGCAATCCATTTAAGGCGCAGCAGGTTGTTCACTTGTGCATCAGTTAATGCTTCGATAGTTATTTTGGTTTTTAAGTGCAGGGCAGTGGCGGCATCTTTGACCGTTTTTTTCAGGGTTTTTTCTTCATCGATTAATTTGTTCGCGCGAATAATTTTGGCTTCATAGCTGTCTTCGGCAAATTTAGTTTTGGTATCTTTTTGCTCTTTCAAGAAGACTTTGGCTGCCTTACCGACTTCGGTATTGGCAAAGCCGTCTTGGCTTTCTTTGACCGTATCTTGTTCTTTTTCTTCTTCGGTTAGCGATTCTAAAATTTCTTCCAGCATGCTGGCGATTTCTGCCAGGCGGGTTTCTTGAGCTGCCAGGGCTTGTAAGTCATCACTTAAGTACGTTTGTTGCACTAAATCAAACGGCAATATGTGGCCTTTCCAGCCATCTTGTACTTCAGTGTCCTGGCCGTTTTTTTTCTTTATAACAATGTTGGGGTCAACTTGTTTGGCGGCGGCAAAGCCTTCGGTTTGCATCATTTCTAAATCGGCGCTGATGAGTTGCCATTGGTTGTTCAGAAATTGATAGGCTTGGTATTTGTCGATGAGGGCAATGGGAGCTAAGCGGGTAAATAGCTCGGCACTTAATACCGCCTCTTGTTGGTTACGCTTTACGCTGTGCCAGTTTTGTATTAACTGGATGTTTAGGTAGTCATCAAAGCCATTAAAAGCTTGGTTGTAGGCGCTGATAAACTCTAGCACTTGCGGGTGCCCACTAATACTGGCGTTGACGTCTTGTTTGGCAATAGCCAGCTCACTGTAGGCGGCGGATTTTGGCGTAAACAGAGTATCGTGCAATTGCGGGAAGGCTTGCCAGAAATTGTGTAGCTCGGCAATTTCGCTGTTGGGGATGCCGCCGAGCATGGTGGCGTGTAAATCCCAGCTTGGTGTTGCTGCAGAGGAGTCCACATAGCGCGGTATGTTGAGATTGTAGCCGTTGTCGCGCAGGGTTTGTTTGCTCACCAGTTGCGAGAACTTGTCGATACTTTCGCGGTTAATCACCGCATCAGTAATGCGTTTGATATCACTGGCTTGCAGTTTGTTGTTTTTGCCTTCTTTCATAAAGTGTTTGGAGGCATCGATCACCAATACATCGGTGTTTTGGCGTTTTTGCTTGAGTATCAAAATCACCGTGGGAATGCCGGTGCCAAAAAAGATATTAGCTGGTAAACCGATAACAGTATCAATATGATTCTGCTCAATAAGTTGCTTGCGAATTTGACCTTCTTCACCGCCACGGAACAAGACCCCATGGGGCAGTACGATAGCCATAATGCCATCGGGTTTTAGGTGGTAGAGGTCGTGCAGCAAAAAAGCAAAATCGGCTTTGGTTTTAGGTGCCAGGCCAAAACGTGAATAGCGCGGATCGCTGTCTTTAAAGCTGGGATCCCAGTTTTGTGAGTAAGGCGGGTTGGACACCACGGCATCGACATGCAACGCGTAATATGATCCTAGTGGGTCACTGTCATCAAAATATGGCCAATCTTCTTCCAGGGTGTCGCCATTACGGGTTTTAATGTTGCTGGCTTTGATACCGCGCATGATGAGGTTCATACGGGTTAGGTTGTAGGTATTGGCTTTTAACTCTTGGGCGAAATAGGTGATGCTGTCTTTGTTTTTAGCGTATTTCTCGAATGCCTCACCGATATTGATCAGCAACGAACCCGAGCCGGAAGTGGGGTCGTAAATTTTGATGGTATCTTTGTGTTTTAACTCGTGGGCGATGATGTTTGACATGAGTACTGAGACTTCATGAGGCGTGTAAAACTCACCGGCTTTTTTACCTGCATTGGCGGCAAATTTCTCAAGCAGGTATTCGTAAATGTAGCCCAGTACGTCATACCCTTGATTACCATTCATGGGGATGCTTTTGATCAGGTGCAGTAAGTCGCTGATGGCTTTGGTGCGTTTGCCAGCACTTTCACCCAGTTTGCTTAAACCGGTTTCTAAGGTGGTAAAAATGCCTTCAAACAGTTTTTTGTAAGTTGGCGAAATCAAACGGCTAAAGGCTGAGAGCGCATCACGTACGTTAGATTCATCAAAGTCGGATGTGGAATCAACCCAGGTAGAAAACAGATTATCGTAGGCAATAAAGTAGCCCAGGTTGTCTTGCACGTATTTAACGGTGTCGGCGTCTTCTTCATTGAGGGCTTTGATATCTTCGGGCGTCATACCCTGTCTGGTGACAAACTGCACCAGCTGGTCGCTTAGGTACTTGTAGAAGATAAAGCCGAGTATGTAATCTTTGTATTCGTTGGCTTCAATTTTAGAGCGCATCTGGTTGGCAGATTCCCAGATTTTTGCCGCAAGCTGTTGTTTATTCACAATGAGTCCTGTTAAAAGCAATTCTTTTTTGGAAAGGGCTATTTTAGGGTTTTGATTGTACGTTTGATAAGAGCTTCTTGCTAGCGGCAAGGCTTTACGAATCTGTGTCAGTGAGTAGAGCTCACGGGCCGAAATCCTGGCCTCAGCTGCGCGGAGAACACTGATGAGCTGTTGGTCGGAAAAACGCTTCTTCATGGGATGTCTTCACGTTGCTGATGAAGACATTACTAACATCGGAGTGTGTTAATCAACGGGGAGCAGGTCAGCCATGTATAAATTTTTCTATTGCTTCTCCTGTACTTGATAACGTACCGGGTGACTAAGTTTTTTCACCACACCATTTTCTTCAGCACGCTTCAGCCAGTCATTCAACTGTGTTTTATGGAGTCCAGTGCTCTCGATAAGCTCATCAACTGTGGCTGGCGATTTTGCCAATCGCTGAAGTTCAGTAGTGAATAGCTGATAAAAATCGATAGAATTCACCGTTGACTTTTCAACCTCAGCACGGTTTTTTGAAGGCGGTGTATTATCTGTTGTTTCTTTAATAACCGAACCACTTTGTTCGGTTTTACAAACCGCTGTTGCTAACTTGACTTCTGATTTTGCAAACAATTCAGGCTGCGCAGGTAATGAAAAGAGAGTGAGTGGCTCTACTTTCAACTGCATTGCCAGGTTGCTAGTGTTTTTCAGTAAGTCGGAAATTGTTAGGCTATGACTATCAGCCTCACACCAGCGCCCTCCCTTAACCACCAAATCAGCATTGGCCGAATCCTGGTCGGTTGTTGGCTTAATCCACAGGGGAACCCAGCCTTTTTTCAGATTTTCCTCTGCACCACTCAGTGTGCCACCCTTCCTGCCAGCATGAATGACCAAAGCACTGTCTGCCAGGCAATAGATATATTTATTGCGAGCCATAGCATTACCCACGTAAAAACTGGCTTCAGGGTAGAAAGGCGATACTAATACCACATGGTTATCCATCAGGCCTTTGCGCCACTTGGCACTGGTGGCCGCTTTTAACAGGCTATCTGCCATGACCCCAATGACAGTACCGCCTTGCCTCATTGCCCCCAACATTGCGGTTTCATCTACCCCGCGAGCAGCACCCGAGACAATGGCTACACTTTCTGTCGCAGCTTTAACCCCCACTTGATCGGTAAAATTGAGATCTGCATCATTGGCATTGCGAGAGCCAACAACAGCTAACCCTCCCGCATTCAGCAACGCTTTATTACCACAGCCAAATAAAACGGGCGGCGAATCTGTTTTGAGTCGTTGCTTTAATCGCCATGGGTATTCCGGATCTGAGCGGGTCACCACCCATAGACCCGCTCGCTGCCATTTCTCCATGGCGAACGCGAGACTATGTCCTCGATTCAACAGCTCTATGATTCGCTCCGTACTAATACGTGTATCGTGCCAACCATTCAGTAAGGTTTGAGGATCGGCCACCAACAAATCAGCTGGCGTCGTTGATTTTTCTTTCAACCACAAGGCAAACCGCCCCCATTCCGCGTTAGTCAGCGGTTTTGCATTTTCGCTGCTCGCGTTAGAAAAGTAGCTGGTAAGCAGCAAGGTTGCTTGGGCTGTTTTTGACAATAAACCGGATGCATTCATGACTCTTTTACCGAAGATGAAGCAAGTGCCACAGGATATACCATACCACTACCTGCTTGTTGTAATAGTGCTGCTATGACAGTCAGCGTCCAGCCCGAACCCACAACATCATCCACCAATAACACTGGGGCGTTAGGTAGGGGCGGGTTAATAGCAAAGGCGCCATCCAGATTTCGGCATTGGTGAAAACGATTTTGTTGGCTATTTTGTGGCTGATTATTTTTAACTTTACTGACGGCATCGACAAAAGGTAGCCCCAAACGTGCCGCCAGGCGACGCGCAAAATCGGAAACTAATTCAGGATGTTTACGTGAGGGTACGCAGCATACCCATTGTGGTGCTGGATGGGGATGCCAACGCTGCTGAATCATCTCGGCCATGGCTTCCACCAATTCATCACTAAAGCGACCTGTATGTTTATTATCGGCAACTGTGCGCCCCCAACCGGCATCTCCCCAGCGCGACAATACACGGCCTTCCTGTGCTCGAAGATTCTGTGGCAGATTGCCTCGAAAGCCATACTCCAAGAAAGTATTGGCTGCGACCTGTATGTTGGGGGAGATGGTCATTTCTGCATGTTTGAGGAAAGTACCTGCACGATGTGCCAGAGCCGGATCAATAATTTGCTCGATAATCGGCTGACCAAGACAAGACGCGCATTTACCACAAGGCGTTGGGTCAAGATCATCCAAAGCACAGCGCAGAAAAGTCATCTTGCAGCTGGTATCAGCCAGATATGCCAGAACTTCTTGCCATTCCTGAACCCGCTGTCCGGTCAAATGTGCAATACGGACATGATCCATTTGGTAACGGACTGGCGTTCTGACCCAACGGTTTCCATCTTTAATGACCGGTGCAGGGTTTTCCACACTGAGTAACTTAAGCACTTTCTCAATCTGGCCATAGCGTAAGTTAGTTTGCTCTTCGATATTACGCAGTGACAAGCCATCACTGTTTTCCAGTACCTGCAAAATTTCGTTGACCTGCGCCTCTGACGGAAAAGCCGAATTACGGAAAAAATCATGAATATTTTTATCTTCTACGCCCGACATCAATACGCCCACAGCATGATTAATACCGCGCCCGGCTCGCCCAACTTGCTGGTAGTAAGCCACGATAGAACCAGGTGCCTGATAGTGAATCACAAAACTTAAATCCGGTTTGTCATACCCCATACCCAGGGCGGCGGTTGCTACCAGAACCTTAAGTTGGTTGTTAAGTAACCGCTCTTCCAGATGCTGACGGTAGGTATTGCTGTTCTCAAAGCCGTCGGCTTCGACACTGCCGTGGTAAGCCTTGGCATCAATACCGTTATCGCTCAACCAGTTCGCGACTTGCTCCGCGTCACGCACTGTTAAGGTATAGACAATACCGGTGCCCGGTAAGGTAGGAATCACCTGCGCTAACCACGCCAAACGTGAGGCCTGATCGGGTAGTAACATTGTTTGCAGGGCAAGGCTTTGGCGAATCAATGGGCCGCGGTGAATCTGAATATCGCCAAGCTGGGTGTGAATATCGTCAATAACCCGGTTATTAGCTGTAGCAGTGGTACCCAGCACCGGCGTATTGGCGGGTAATTGACGCAGGATATTGACGATACGACGGTAATCAGGGCGGAAATCGTGGCCCCAGTCAGAAATACAGTGTGCTTCATCAATCACCATTAAGGCTATTCGGTTCGCAATAGGCTGCAGCACCGTGGCAATAAAGGTGTCATTTGCCAGCCGCTCTGGGGAAATGAGCAAACAGTCGATTTGATTATTGAGAATGCGCTGAGTGACCGTCTGCCAATCTGCGGCATTAGCAGAGTTCATGGTTTCGGCCACAATACCTAAGTGTTGGGCCGATTCAATCTGGTTGCGCATCAGTGCCAACAAAGGTGACACAATAATGGTAGGCCCCATACCCTGATCGCGAAAAATCTTGGTGCTGATAAAATAAACCGAGCTTTTACCCCAACCGGTGCGCTGCACCACCAGCAGTTTCTGCCGCTGATTGACCAGCGCATCAATGGCTTCCCACTGGCCATCTCGAAATTCGGCTGTGGGGTTTGCCAAGGCTGTTTGTAATAGTTGTTGGGCTTGGGCTCGATTCATCATCACTCCTTGATTTACGCGGCGAGCTCGCCGCTCATTAATTTGGGTAAACTTTACGGTTGAGCCACATCAATCTGAATTATCCTACATCAACCTATTTATCGGTAATGCCCTCGCGACCTCACCAAACCAGGGAAGTTGCTGCCATACCTTTGGATCACCAATCACAAAAATGTGTTTCTTCGCTCGGGTAAGGGCGACATTCAATAGGTTGGGTTTGCTTGATGCCCATTTTGCGCCACCAGCATCTTGCTCATCACATCCCAGAACAAAAATAACAATATCGTTCTCTTTCCCCTGAAAAGTATGCACAGTGCCGACACAATTCTTTTGCCATTCTTTGATTTCTTTGCGTTTTATCAGTGGAGAGTAGTGCTGCCAAACTTTTAAATCGCGTTGTTCCAGCAGATCTAAAAGTGCCGTTTTAACGGCTTTAAACGGCGTGATAATGTAAATAGTTTGGATCGCTACATTTTCCGATAGCAGTCTATCTAATAGCTTTAGCAAGCTTTTTCCGTGGCTATCGCGGTACTGTTTTTCACCCAAGCCGCCAACTGAAGCTAACCAGTGATTTTCAACTGCTCCGTTCACCCGTTGGCTGCAAATTTTGTCATCACTAAGCCCATGAATCATCCGATTATCGTAGGCCATTTTGTTTGCCAAACTAAACATTGGCTCAATGCAACGGCGATGAACCCACAAAGGTATGCCGATCCAAACCTGATGGTTCATGACATTTAGTTCACACCCCCAATGGTTTACACGATCGGCAACCTGCTGAATTGAAAGTTTTCCCGGATTCCAGTCTTCGGCATGCTCATGCAAGATGTTCTGACATAAATGCCTAACCAGTGCTGGTGAAGTCGTAAATACCGGTTCGATCTGTAAGGGGTCTCCAACGACTAATACCCGCTTGGCGCGCCAGATAGCACCGACAGCCTGCTGTGGAGATGCCTGACCTGCTTCGTCAATCATTAACCAGCCAAGTTCTTCGCTTTTAACACCATGGAACATGCGGCCAACGGAGGCAAAGGTGGTCGACACTACGGGAACCAGCATAAATAGTATCTGCCACCAGCGCAAAGGCGTGATTTCAGCATGGGGAGAGGTTAGAAAGTTACCAAGATTCATGATATTGCTTCTAAAGCGATTGATTCCCAAAGCTTCATAAAACCACGCTTGGTGCAGTTTCACCGCGGCTATAAATAGCACAGAACGCTGGCGGTTTATCTGTTCATTCTGCCAAAATGCGGTGCGCTGTAATGCTGAATCATCAATTCGCTTATCACTATCAGGCAATGTGATATCAGGAAAGCGCTGTTGTAGTTTTAGCCGTTCAAGCTCTTCATCAGCCTGCTGTTGGGTTATTAGTGCTATGTTTCGCTGTATATTGCGTTTTTTTATCTCGATCCCATTTAACTGCTTACGTTGTTCGGCAATCTCTTGTGCATTCTTAACGAGTGATGCCGTGAGTGTTACTAATTGATATTGCGATTTACGTAATACTTCCTGATACGCTTGTACGTGTTTACGATTTATTAAGTGAGTTAACCAACCCGGAGCATCATTTTCAATGATCTTTTGCTGCTGTGAAGCATGATGGACTCGCTTCTCTAGCAGATCTCGTTCTGCCTCAAGTTGTTTTAGTCCGTCGCTATACTCATCACATAACTTTTCGGTTTGTAACCGCGTTATTGATAAAGTATCGAGGGAATTATCCGGTTGTTTTGCCAGTATATTTGCATACAGTACTAATTGTTGTTGCAGTTCTTCTGTTTGCTTCAGGCACTCAATAAAATGCTTTTTCGCATCGGCAAAAGACGCCTTATTTGGCTGGGTCTTCCAGTTGCGCCACAGGCTGAGAAAATTTTCATCGGCTGGGCGAGAAGTTTCAGCCAGCGTTTCGCGTAAAAAATGCTCGTCAATGAATAATCGTTGTGTGAATTTTTCACGGTTTGCTTTTTTCCCCAACGCTGCCGAAATTATCCCCCAGCACTGATTTTTTTCTTCCAGAGGGCGGAAGAGATAATAATCACGCTCCTTTCCTTCGCCATTTTTATCTCTTTTATGCTCTTTCTTGGGACGGGATTGTGCCGCTATTTGATTGGCGACAGGTGCCAAATAGTCAAGAGAGCGGAACTCTTCTGCAAGCGATTTTTTCTGTGGGAGTTCTTTGGATATGTTTTCCACTGCGGCATTATTAGAAGATGCCATCACCATTTCATAACCGGTAAGTTCTGGCCTAATAAAACCCTGATTATCCAGTGTGTCATCCACTTGGTTAAAACTTGATAGCACCTTTGCACGCTCAACAATATTATGCGCGATTAAATCGCGCAGTAAGGTTGTTTTCCCCGTTCCTGGAGGCCCATTGACTGAAAGTAATCCCCCCTTAGAAAGTTCTTCCACTGCCGTATTAATCGCAAACTGCTGCATTAACGACATGGCATGTCCAGGCTCAGAAGGCCAACGGCCTTGCGGCATTCTCGTTGGATGTAATTTATTTATGATGAGTTCAAGCCCCTCCTGTGAATACAGATCAGGATTTCGTGGCATATTGCGAGAAAGGTAAGTCTTGAGGGGGTTGCAGGGTTCTTTGCGTTTTATAGCAGCAATAGCATTTTCAATATCTTCAAAGAAGAAGCTATTTAAGATAGGGAGCGCTAATGTTTTATCATTCTCACTAAGTTCTTCTTCAATACCATCGCTCTCTTCTTCCAATGATATTTCAGGACTGTCATTGCTACCTTTGAACCAGTCAATTTGCACCGCGTATTGCCATTGCGGCTCAAAGTCGGCCCATGTCACTAAATGTGTCGTTAATAGTTTTAAAATATCTTCAGCTCGCAAGATGCCAAGACCTTTTTCGCGTATGGGCTTTAATGTGGCGCGAAAATTGAGAAGAGTATTGATAAGATGCTGACAATCGTCAGAGAAAATACTGGATTCAAGTTGCTGAAATCGTTGCTTACGTAGATGACCTAATGCCCAGGGAAGAGAACTTACTGACAATTTATCCAGTGTGGGCACCCCCTCTGGATTTAATTGCACTTTAGCAAAACAGGTTGTTCCTTCTTGATTCAGCCGTTGCTCACACTCCTCCGCATCATTGCCGTCATTCGGGCCAAATATATCTTGGCTAATTGTGCTGGCGAGACTTTTCTCAAACAATCCAATATGCAAAGTGAATGATGCCGTTGGGGAGATCTCATGCTGCCGGCGTAGCTCAGCGGAAAGCCAGGGGAGAGCGTTGTCGCCTAAATGCTGGAGCTGCTTAAGCGGTATCAGCAAACTTTTATCTTTTCTTTCAAGCGTATAGGGTTGGAAAAATTCGATCCGTTGCCAGGCCCTGAGAATATCGTTCGATAGAGAATTAGTAGCCATCTTAGCTCTTTGATTATTATCCATAAAATATCAATAACGATAAGAGTACTCCAATCAATGTTGCTTTTGTAGGCACATATAATGGATACCCGAGCTGGGTAGCAGAACGGGTTATCACCTTTCCGAAAAATTATTCTGAGTTATCGATTCATCACTACTTGCCTGAATTCCGCATGATTTTGACGGGAAGTGTTGGGCCTGTTTTAAGTAGTAAACTTAATGGATTGGAAGAGAGATGAGCGGCTCCCCCTATGGCAAGTGACTCTTGCTCTGCGGGTGGAGCCGTAAATTATGGATAGATTTCCCCGATGAGGCCCTGGTGAGGCGATATCAGCGTTTGCAGGCAGAGCTGGAAAAACACCATTACCATTACAAATTGTATTGGTATTTTTTAGCTCCGTCACAATAACTATAAACACTTAACCGGATGGCGGGAACGGGTGAAAACCACTCTTGTAACACTTTAAGGAAAATGATATTACAAGAAGTTGTGATCAATTAATTTAATTGCAATTTGCATTATTAAAATAGGAAGGTATGTTCCAAAAATGAAGATAAACGTTACCGACAAACCAAACCCACAGGACGAAGAGTATGTTATTGATGGCCTATGGGCCCACAATGATAAAACTCAAAAGGTAGACATTCATCCGCTGTTCTTAACTGTGACCGATGATGATGGAAAAATTGTTGCAGGATTAGTTGCCAGAACTTGGTGGGGCGGGCTTGAAATCCAATATCTTTGGGTGAGTGACGACTATCGTAAAAGTGGCTATGGCCGTCAGTTAATGGAAAAAGCGGAAGAAGAAGCCTTGCAGCGTGGATGTCACATGGCTTATGTCGATACTTTCGATTTTCAGGCCAAAGGCTTTTATGAGAAATTAGGCTATCGTGTATATGGCAATTTAGGCGGGTATGCTAAAAAGCATACGCGACACTATCTGGCAAAAGAAATTTAACCCATTCTTCATCGGCGAGGTCGCCATGGATTTGCCCGATAAAAATAATGAAACTTATTTCAAGGGCCTTATTGCCATGATGGAGCACTTAAGTGAACCATGGGGCATTAAAGATCTGAATTCCCGCCATATCTATATGAATAAGGCCGCCTTTCTCTACACCAATACACCCTTGGATTTTGAGGTTGAGGGAAAGATGGACCATGAATTTCCCGGAAATTGGACTGAATTTGCGCCCGACCTGATAGAGCATGACAAGCGGACAGAAGAAACGCAGGATCGGGTGACGGTAATAGAAACCCATTATTGGTATGGGAAAAATACCCTGACTCCGTTTATTAGCGAGAAACTGCCTGTTTATAACGACAGAAAAGAAGTTATTGGTGTGATGTGGAATGCTAAACCATTTAATACATTATCCCCATTAAAATATATCAACCAACAAAAACCCAGTATTCTGACAACTGAAATTAATAACAGTATGTTCACTCGTGCTGAGCTTGACGTTATATTTTTAATGCTGCAAAGACTTTCCGTTAAAGAAATTGCGAAGATATATAATATCAGCACTAAAACGATAGAAAATAGAATATATACAATTTATCAAAAATCTGATGTCCACACGCTGCAACAGTTTGAGGAGTTTTGCAAATTTGCGCATTTGGATAATTACATTCCGGATCGCCTGGTGGCAAAAGGAATCCAGTTTATCTGAACAACAAGCTATCTGAACAACAAGGTACAGCTCATCGTGATCAAAATTGAAGATTATCCATTAAGTCGGGTGCCACAGGATAAAAGAGTGTCTTTTTTAAGTGTTGCTATTGTTCATATGGGCATGTTGACCGCGCTGGATCAATTTATGCTCGGTGCCGTACTCGGTAATTCCATGACACTGGCTGATGCATTTACCGCGATTCTTATCGGCAGCATAATATTTGGTGTGGTGACATACGGCCTTGGGCTGGCAGGGATGCGTGAAGGTATTTCTGGCAGTTTACTGGCTCGCTGGTGTGGTTTTGGCCGCTTGGGATCTGTACTGATTGGGATTGTCGTGGCGGTCAGTTTGTTGGGTTGGTTTGGTATCCAAAATGCTATTTTTGCCAAATCACTTGATTTTGCTCTGGGCCATAAATTGGGATTTGGATTAGCTGCGGCTTTATCGGGCAGCCTGCTCACTATCTTGGTTGCCTTTGGTTTTAAAGCATTACGTATTGCGGCTCGAATTGCGGTACCGATGTTTATATTACTGGTGGCTTATATCTCTATTAGTACATTATCTGGCCATAATTTGAATGAAATTATCCAGTTGATTCCACTGGGCGAATCTCTATCTATCAGCGCGGGTATTACTATCGTAGTTGGCGGCGCTATTGTGGCCAGCCTGATGACGCCTGATCTGACGCGCTACTCTAAAAATGGCAAACATGTCCTTGGTGTGACGATTTTCACTATCGTTGCAGGCGAGTTTGTGGTCAATGGGTTGGCTATATTGATTGCTAAAACCCTTGGGACGGCGGATGTCGTGACGATAATGTCTCAAGCCGCGGGTGGTGCGGGTTTGCTGGTCGTAGTGTTCTCCACCTTAAGGGTCAATGACCTTAATTTGTACTCTTCTTCACTCGGTATTGTTAATGCGGTCGAGGGGCTAACGGGTAAAAAACTCAAATATATATCAACCACATTGGTTATTGGTGTGTTGGGCACCACACTGTCAGTATTGGGGATTCTCGACCGGTTTGTTGATTTCCTGACTGTACTTGGCGTGGTATTCCCACCGATTATTGGCATCATGCTGGTGGATTATTATGTGCTGCGCTCCCATCGTAAAATTTTAGATAAAACCCGGCAGGAAGGGACGTTACCTAATGAAAAGCAAACACCTGTCATTGGCTGGGTGGCGATTATAGCCAGTATTATCGGCAGTATTGTTGGGCTGGTAACCGAGTGGGGGATCCCGACGATTAACTCACTGGTCGTTGCGAGCTTTATCTATTGGGCGTTCAAAGTGGCTGTTAGTCGTAATCAACAGTCAATTGAATCGGAAGAAACGGTTTAATTTTATTCCAAATAGCTCACTCCTCTATTTGAGAGGAGTGAGCTTTGAGTCAACCAATAATTCTGGTTTCGCCACGGATTAAGTATCATTATTTATATGATGGTTTTTTCATATCGGTTTAGTGACCAATAGTATACAGATCTGGCCTTGATGAGATGAAAACTGTATTCACAGGACGAAATATAACCAGATAATCATGTTAAATTCATAATTTAAATTTGTATTTTCTTATTAATTAATCATAAATACATACATTAATTTAATGGTGTGGATGGGTGAGAAACCCTCCTTGTAACAGTTTAATAAAGGTGATATTAGGATAGAGAGAGTTGGATGGTACTAATCTAACTGCAATTCTAATCATTAACTCCGTAGGGGATTCCATACCATATTTATATAATTTAAATATATAAAAATCCGCACACTAACAATATGGCTATGTTAAATAAGAATTAATACGTTATAAAATATAATTTGATCTGTTAATAGTAAATATAATATTCAATTATTAATAGCTTGAGTGGTTTGGCAGTTATTTACGTTGTGAGAGTTAATCGTTATACGATTGTTCTATTAGTAGTTAAAGGGATTTAATTTATCTGAATAACAAAGGGACATTTCATCATGATCAAAACAGAAGACTATCCGTTAAGTCGAGTACCGCAGGATAAAAAAGTGTCATTTTTCAGTGTTGCTATCGTTTATATGGGGGCGCTGACTTCGCTGGATCAATTTATGCTTGGCGCTGTACTGGGTCATTCCATGACGTTAACCGATGCTTTCACCGCGCTTTTCGTCGCCAGCCTAATATTTTGTGTGGTTACCTACGGCCTCGGGATAGCAGGTATGCGTGAAGGGGTTTCTGGCACACTGTTGGCACGCTGGTGTGGCTTTGGACGCTTGGGAGCCGCGCTAGTCGGGATAGTCGTCGCAGTCAGTTTGCTCGGCTGGTTTGGTATACAGAATGCTATTTTCGCTAAATCCCTGGATTTTGCTTTAGGCCATAAACTGGGCTTTAACCTGGCTGCAATTTTATCCGGTAGCCTGCTGACGATATTGGTCGCCTTTGGCTTCAAGGCACTGCGCATAGCCGCGCGAGTTGCTGTTCCGATATTTATTTTACTGGTAGCTTATATCTCCTTTAAAGTTCTAACTGGGCATAATGTGCCTGATATCAGCCAGTTGACGGCAGTAGGCAATACACTGTCGACCGGTGAGGGTATCACTATCGTGATGGGAGGAGCCATCATGGCGAGCTTAGTTACCCCTGACCTGACGCGTTATTCCAAAAATGATAAACATGTGCTGGGTGTGATATTTATTGGCATTATCGTTGGGAAATGTACGGTCAACGGCTTGGCTATTCTGATTGCTAAGACACTGGGTACGGCAGATGTTGTTAGCATTATGTCTCAAGCTGTGGGGATCACCGGCCTGCTGGTAGTCGTGTTCTCTACCTTGAAGGTCAATGATCTCAACCTGTACTGTTCATCACTGGGTATTGTCAATGCAGTCGAAGGGCTCACTGGTAAGAAACTGAAATATCTCTCAACTACGTTGGTTATTGGTGGGCTGGGAACCACGCTTTCCGTGCTGGGTATTCTGGATAGATTTGTTGATTTCCTGACTGTGCTAGGAGTAGTGCTTCCACCGATTATCGGCATCATGCTGACGGACTATTATGTATTGCGCTCCCATCGTAAAATTCTTGATATAAGTCGGTTGGAAGGAAAACTGCCTGATGAAACCCAAACCCCAGTTATTGGTTGGGTTGCGATTATTTCCAGTATTGTTGGTAGTATTGTTGGAGTGGTGACTGAGTGGGGCATCCCTACCATCAATTCATTGCTTGCCGCCAGCTTGATATATTGGCTGTTCAAAGTAGCCGTCAATCGTAATCAAAAACTAGTAGGATCGGAAAAAGCGATTTAATAACTTTATTAATATTATAAATACTCCCCCTGGGGGAGTGTTATCAATCCCCATTCATCATGCTTCATTCATACACTTTTTCCCGCATACCTGGCATAGTTAACCTAATCAATAAGGCAACTCACTCATTCTGGATGGCGATGCATGGCAGCAGCAAATCACTGGACGCGGGATCAACTGTTAGTTGCCTTTACATTGTATAGTCAAATTCCCTATGGGAAATTTGATTCCAATAACCGCGATATTATTCTCTACGCGGGATTAATTGGTCGAACGCCCTCTGCATTGGTGATGAAATTAGCTAATCTTGCCAGTCTTGATCCCTATATTATCGATTCTGGTCGCAAAGGATTAAGCGGAGCTTCTAAGGCTGATCGTGCATTGTGGTTGGAGATGAATGAGAATACCGAAGATTTTGAACAGCAATGCCAGCAGGCGATGAGTGAGTTAGAAAAGCCTGCTACCAAGCTATTTGATAGTGGCATGAAAGATTTCAGTGGTAAAGAAAGGACTACTATTATTAAGGCGCGGGTGGGCCAGCAGCTATTTCGTAAAAACGTATTGCGTGTTTATGAGAATCGCTGCTGTATTACCGACTTAGAAGAACCCATATTATTAGTTGCCAGCCATATTCGCCCTTGGAGCCATGGTGCAGAGCACCGGCTTAATCCAAGTAATGGTCTATGTTTGTCGAATTTACATGACCGAGCTTTTGATCAGGGATTAATAACCTTTAATGAACATCTGGAAATGGTGTTATCTCCCCAGATCAAAAAACTTAAAAGCAGTATCAGTGAAGAGAATTTTGTTAAGTATGAAGGGCGAAAACTACGGTTACCGGTACAGTTTTTTCCTGATGAGGGGCAGATGGCCTATCACCGTCAGAATATTTTCTTAAGCGGCAAATAGGCCATATTTGGAGTACAGCCTATTACTTAAGCCAAACTTTTATATTTCTTATTCCATTATTTCAACAAGAATGACTGGCCCTGTTTCAGCACTAAATCGCAGGCTTTGGTTTTAATCTTTTCTGTAATTTGTTCGCTACCCAGGTCGTTCAGATTTAGGCTTTTTCCTTCACCGGTTTTCAGCAACCCACCCAGGCCTTCCTGGTAGTCTTGGCTCTTGGCATTTTCAGTGCTAGTGATCCCCAGTTTGCTCATCAATTGATCTTTAATCGCCGTAGTTCCGTTGGCAGAGAGCACATTATTTTGAACGCAATACTGCAAAATACCGGCAGCATTAGTCATGGTGCTGGCGCTCAAGGCTTTATCGCCGCCATTGAGTAAACCGGTTAATGATGATAGTGAAGATGAGCTATCACCTGATTTACTGTATTGATCTGCTGCGCTTTTTACTGAGTCTAATAAGCTATTTGCGCTAGCAGTACCGGCCAGCAATGTGCTGGAGAAAGCGAAAGCCAGTATCAGGCGATGAGTTGTATTCATAGAAACTCCTGTTTTACGGTGGGTATCACGGCATTGGGGCGTCATACTGGAATCATTATATTCGGCGCTAAGAATAACTTAATGCATTCATTTTTATGATAGGCGTTATCTGATATCAGCCCACTCAATCATCTTGAACTTTAAATTTACCGTGTTGCTCGAACCAGCCAAATTGCTGTGCGGCATAAGCTGACATTTTGCTGCCACTGTGCGCCACACCCGACAAAATCGTAAATTGCCAGTTAAACGGCATTATATTGTGCCGGGCTTGTTGTTCCGCAGCCATAAAATAGGCTTTAGCGCGCTGTAAACGGCTATCTCCCTGAGCCTGGGCTTGAGGAGAGCGTCGCAGCAGTGGGTGATTAGGATTATCATCTTTGCCGCCAACGGTGATAAGCACTGGTAAGGCAAAATAGTGGGCTAATTGTTGCTGGCTGACCGTTATCGGGGCGTTATCTAAACCATATGGCCACGGGGTTTGGGGGGTTGGCATTGTCCACCAACCGGCCGCCGCGCAAATAGCCGCTTTGACTTTTGGCGCGGGCATCAAAGTTAGCATGCGGTGGACAAACTGACAGCCGGCACTATTGCCAAACAAGTAATAGCTTTTTTGTTGGGTAATCCCCTGTTTTTGCATTTCTGCAAATAGACTGTCGATGACCGAAAAAGCCCATTCTCCCTGCGGATTAAGTTTTCCGGTCTGGGAATTGATTATGTTGCCCAGATTATAGCCATCACTGCCGGGATAATCTTGTTGGCTAAAATGTGGGGCAATCACAATCAGTTTGTTTTTCCTGGCGTTTTCTACCCAGTCATCACGGTATTTATCGGCATCGCGGTTCAATCCCGTCAGCACAAATACGATTGGCGTACGGGCATTCGCCTCCGGCGGCTGATAACTGAAAACTTCAATTTTTTTAGTAGATTGCGGCACAGTAAAATGAAAACTTCCACTACCAGTAGGTAGCACAGCGGCATCGGTTGCCGGACAATTGAAGAGCAGGGTACTCAACAGCACTAAGATATTTTTCATGCAGAATATCCGCCAGGATGATTAAAAAATCATAGCGCAAATTGGGTGTCAAATTCAGCGGGGGAAAAGAAAGGGCAGCGTGGGGGAACAACTGCCCATCTCGGTTAAGGCATCAGACCAATAAAGGTCGTTTTCTTGCGCGGGCCGGTCATCAAACCCTCTAGTTCTTCAACACACCGGAGGTAATGAGGCGTTTTCTTATGCGCCGCGACGGCGGCTTCATCAACATAGGCTTCATAGATATAAAAGCGTGTTGGGATCGATTCATCCTGCAAAACATCAAAGCGTAAATTCCCCGGCTCCAGGATAGATCCCTGATGATTAGCGCGGAAAACCTCAATAAATTGCTCAACTTTGTCTTCTTTTACATTAATTTCGACGAGGGTGACATGCATAGCGTTCTCCTTATCACAGAAGGTCTCCTTGTCATAGCGGGTCAATCAACGGTCAGTTGACTCAGCCTTTTTCATGTAAAAACAGCTTATATGCCGTTTCTGCATTCTCATTTTTATGCACCACGGCATGAACCGCTTTCAACATGGCAATCGGGGCTTCTGATTGGAAGATATTGCGCCCCATATCCACCCCAGATGCGCCTTGATCAATGGCTTGATAACACATTTCCAGCGCATCCCTTTCAGGGAGTTTTTTACCGCCAGCAATCACGATGGGTACCGGACAACCGGCAGCAATACGTTCAAAACCACTGTCGACATAATAGGTTTTGATCACCTGAGCCCCCATTTCTGCCGCGATACGGGTCGCCAGTGAGAAGTAACGCTGATCGCGCGCCATATCTTTACCTACGCCAGTCACCGCCATAGTTGGCATACCGTAGCGAACACCCTGATCGACCAACTGGATGATATTCTTAATAGATTGATGCTCGTGTTCGGTACCGATATAGACCTGGGCCGCGACGGCGCAGGAGTTGAGCCGCAGGGCATCTTCCATCGCGACCGCCACCGCCTCGTTGGATAAATCAGTCAGAATTGAGTTTGCCCCCGATGCGCGCAGTACCACCGGGCGATTGGCTGCAGCGGGCACGATGCTACGCAAAATACCACGGGTACACATTAAGACATCGGCATATTCAAACAGCGGGGCGATGTTGATATCAATTCGCTCCAAACCGGTGGTCGGCCCCTGAAAATAGCCGTGGTCAAATGCCAGCATTACCGTGCGGTTGGTTTTCGGATTAAAAATCCGCGCCAGACGCGATTGCATCCCCCAATCCAGCGAACCGCAGCCTTTAAGTGTAAATGCAGGATTCTGCTGTGGTACGCCAATACCGAAATCTTTACCGTCTTTGATATCGTCTAAATCAGCCATCTGTCATAACTCCCTTAGGTCTGTTCAAGCCCGCCAGTGAGACGGGCCGCCGAGATTAGAAATCGTATTTATCGATGTTTTCTTTGGTGAAGATGACCCGCTGTGGCAGTAACACAATGCCGCTGCCTTTAGCTTCATGGTCATAGCCCTGAACACTGTTTGGTGCGACTTCGACCACGCCTATGTTCGGGATATCAATTTTATCGCCGACATTCAGGTCGCCTTTTTTCAGCATTTCATTAGCGACATAGACTGAGATCTTGCCTTGGTTAACCACATCCCACAGGCCGAACTCTTTGACCGTGCCGCGCTCAACATAGGGGCGCATCACATTCGGGGTGCTGAAACCGACGATAGCCACATTGTCGCGTTTGAGGTTTTCCGCTGCCTGTGCCGCAGCGGGCAGGGCGTTGGCATCCGGGGCAATAATCGCATCGAGATCGCTATAAGCTTTCAGGATACCTTCAGCGGTTTGCAGTGATTTAGTCGCGTCGTTATAGCCAAATTGGGTAGTGACAATTTCCCAGTCGGGGTGCTCTTGCTGGATTTTTTTCTTCGCTTCATTCACCCATTGGTTCTGGTCGGTCACCGTCGGGCTGGAATAGAAGAACGCCACTTTGGCTTTGTCTTTTTTCACCTGATTTGCTGCCATATCGACCAGCATTGACCCCAATTGATTCGGGGTTCCCTGGTTGATATACACCGAGCGGCATTCAGGTTTGGTGTCAGAGTCCCACGTCAGAATTTTGACGCCCCGCTGCATAGCACGTTTCAGTGCCGGGCACAGGCCATCAGGCGAAACCGCAGAGACCACAATGGCGTTATAGCCCTGATTGACGAAGTTATTGATTAACTGCACCTGGCCGGAAACACTTGGCTCGGTCGGGCCATCATAGGTGACATCCACACCCAGCTCTTTACCGGCATCGACGGCACCTTTACCACCGCTGGTGAAGAAGCCAACCCCGACCAATTTAGGGATAAATGCGATGCGTTCCGCCGCTTGCACGGCATTTATAGAGCTAAAAGTGATACAGGCAAATCCGAGGGCACAAACCAGCGCCAGTTTTTTTAATCTTGGTGTTTTCATGGCTATCTCCGATATGGGTAGAGAGGTGTTGGCAATTTTTTATAAAAAAGAGCAGGTTAAACCACGGTATTTCTGCGACGTTGCAGCCATTCATAAATCAAATGCCGGTGCAGGCTGATGGAACGCCCGACCACCACCAGAATCAGTAAGGCACCAGACAGCGCGCTGGATATCTGGTTTGGTGTACCAATCATTTGCAGGCCTTGTTGCAAGTAACCCACCAGTAGAACTGCCAGAGCCGTACCGAGAATGGAGCCGGAGCCACCATAAATATTGGCCCCTCCCAATACTACGGCGGTGATTGCGGGCATCAGGAATGATGCTCCTAAGTCAGATCGTGCCGAGCCAAAGTAAGAAACCAGCAGGACGGCGGCAATGGCGGAGGCCATGCCGGTCAAGGCGTACAAGAGGCATAAGGTGCGGGCGACGGGCAGGGCGCTGTATCGTGCCACTCGGCTGTTTTGCCCGATAAGAAAGACGTTACGGCCACTGTGGGTGCGGTGCATCAGCAACCAGAACAGCAACACGCAGACCATAAAAATCACCAGCGGCACCGGCAGGCCGAAGAGGGTTTGGTTGGCAAAATCGGTAAAAGCGGTTGGGAAGCCACCAATTCCTTCATAACCGGTTGCGCCGGAAATGCCGGATAACAACAGCGCACTGCCGCCAAACAGGTACATGGTGCCGAGGGTGATGACCAGCGGGTTGACGCCGGTATACAGAATTAGCCCGGCATTAATCAGCCCGCACAGCGCGCCAACCAGCAGGGTCAGCGGGATGGCGATGCTCATTGGTACGCCCGCCTGAAACATCACTCCAAGGAATATTGAGCACAATCCAATGGTGGAGCCAAATGAGATATCGATACCACCACTGACAATCACCATTGTTAACGGCAGAGCAACGATACCGATGCAGATAAAATCACTGGTGCTGAACAGCAGTACATTGATATCCAACATGCGCGAGTTGGATAAACCAAACAGGCCGATCTCTAGCACCAACAGTGCAGCCAGAGCCAGCTCCCATCCATAACGCTTATGAATATTCATCGCGCCACCTCTTTCTTAGTGAATGACTTGCCATTAGGCGCTTTGCTATCAGGTGTCTTTGACGGGGCGGCGGATTTTTTATCACTCGCTACCGGACGAGTTGTAAAGCGGGCATATTTCTGCTGGCGGATATTGCGCTCGACGGCGCAACGCAGCCGGCCATCGAACACCAGTACACCCAGCAATACCAAGCCAGCGATAAAGTCATTCCACCACGCCGGTAGGCGCAGCAGCACCAGCACGCTGTCGATTTGTGTCAGTAAATAAGCCCCGAGAATCGCTCCGATAATAGTGCCGGTGCCGCCGAGCAGGCTGATCCCACCGAGTACACAAGCGGCAATGGCTTTCATTTCCAGGCCGCTGCCGGTCTGATTGGGGATAAAACCAATTTGTGAGGCAAAGACTATCCCGGCCAGAGCCGCCATCACGCCATTCATGGAGAAAGCAAAAATACGGATGCTATCAGTGCGAATTCCCAATTGGCGTGCACCCTGCAAGTTATCACCGGTGGCATAGAAGCTGCGGCCAAAGGCGGTTTTACCCAGCAGCAAGGCCATGGCGACAATCAGCAACATAATCAGCCAGCCAATGGGCGAGATAGAAAACAGAATTGGCGTTGATAAACTTTTCAGATCCGCTGGTAATCCTTCGATCCATTTGCCACCGGTCAGCAACAGCATCAGGCCGCGATACAACCCCAGCGTACCGAGTGTGGCGACAATTGCCGGAATGCGCAGCCAGGTCACCAGAATGCCATTAAAGAAGCCCGCCCCCATGCCAACCAATAGCGCAAACAGGCAGGATAGTGCCAGCCCGAAACCGGCATTAAGCGCCATGCCGACCGTCACCGCACATAAGCCGGTGATCGAACCAACAGAAACGTCAATATTGCGGGTTAGCATCACCATAGTGGCGCCGATCGCCAGCAGGATCAGGATCTGCGCGCTGCTAAAGATCATGGTAAAAGTTTGCAAATTGAAGTAATTACGGTCGATCACGCCGAGCAGGGCAAATAAGGCGAGGATCGCCAGCAGGGCGGTGCCTTCGCGGTTGTTTTGAATAAATTTCAACATGATGCACCCTCATTTTCGGCAGACTGATGGGCGTCGGTATGATGTTCACCGAAGGCCAGATGCATAATAGTGTCGACATTCATGGCACTGCCCTCCAGCGCGCCACTGATTTCCCCCTGGTGCATGACCAACACGCGATCCGCCATTTGCACCACTTCTTCCAGATCAGATGAGATAAAAATGATCGCCACATGCTGAGCCGCAATGCTGCGGATCAATTGATAAATATCGCTGCGGGCAGATACATCGACGCCACGGGTCGGTTCATCAATAATCAGTAGTAGCGGGTTGGCCTCCAGACACTTGGCAATCAGCAGCTTTTGTTGATTACCACCGGATAAGGTGCGAACCGGCTGTTCGAGGTGACTAAATTTGATGTTTAACGCGCGGCGATAGCGCTCTAAAATGGCGGCTTCCTGTGCCGGATGAGTCCATATCCCCTGGTTACCTTGGGTGAGCGAACAGACATTCCAGCTCAATGGGGCATCGAGATAGAGGCCGGAGGCCTGCCGGTCTTCTGGCAAATAAACCAGGCCGGTAGCCAGTCGATTGACGGTTTTCATCGTGGTGATGTCGCTCTCTTCCAACATGACTTTGCCCCCGCTGACGGGCCGCAAACCATAGAGCGTTTCGGCTAATTCTGTTCTGCCAGCGCCAACCACTCCCGCCAGGCCAAGAATTTCACCGGCGCGTACCTCAAAAGAGATATGAGCAAAACCTTCGCCACTCAGGTCGCACACTTGTATCACCGGTTGATTGGACTGCGCCCGGGCCTGAGAGCGGCGATTGCCCGGCAACTCTAGCCATAACTTCTGGGTATCCGTTAGCTCACTGTTTTTGGCTTGTGGGGTAATTGCCTGAATAATGGTGTCGGTTGAGAAGTCGTGAGTGACCCCACTCAGCGCGATTCCGCCATCGCGCATCACACTGACCCAATCCGCCAGTTGACGAATTTCCGGGAGTTTGTGGGAGATAAACACCACCCCAACCCCTTGTTGTAATAACATTTTTATTTGGCTGAATAAGCGATTGGTTTCCGCTGGTGTTAGCGAGGCGGTGGGTTCATCAAGAATCAAAATTCGGGAATCACGCATTAGGCCGCGCATGATCTCGACTAATTGTTGGTCAGCAACATCCAGCGAACCAGCATTGACTGCCAAATCCAGGTGGCAGCCTAAACTTTGCAGCAGCTGTGTCATTTTCTTTTTGTCTGCTTGATGTTTTGGCAAGCGGAATAGAATATTTTCCTGAACCGACAAATTAGCAAATAGCATTGGCTCCTGCGGCACCAGATAAATACCTAGCTGGTGGGCCTTGGCAGGAGTGAGGTTAAGGCAGGGTTGCCCATCTATTTCAATAGTGCCGCTGTCGGGGGGGAGCACTCCGGCAATGATCTTCATCAGCGTTGATTTACCTGCCCCGTTGCCTCCCAATAGCGCGTGGACCTGACCCGGTTGCAGAGTAAAGTCGATACTTTTCAATACCACTACGCCGGAAAACTGTTTGCTGATGCCGCGCACTTGAAGCAGCGGTGGCGGTGAGGCTTTAGTGTGCGGCATTATCGTCCCCGTAATGAACAAAAATAATTTAAAATTAAAAGTGTTCAAAAAAGATAGCTGTATAATCCCATTAGTGGCGTAATCAAGATCACAATTCTGTGAATAAAAAAATTTAAATTAAAATATGTTCAAATGTGTGGTTTAAGCTGTTAGCGTAGTTATCTATTAAGATTTAACATTCATGACGTACACATTTGAGTCGATAAGTGGTTTGCATCGATAAGCAGTGAGAAGAGAACAGCCGGTAATGATGAAAGAAAAATCAGTAACAAAAGAAAAACCTATGTTGTCCAACGATGAATACAAATATCCGGGTAATAGCATGAGTGAAGAGGAACTGCTCGCTCGCATTGCGTGGTTTTATTATCACGATGGCTTAACACAAGGGGATATTGGCGAACTGCTGGGGCTGACCAGATTGAAGGTCTCCAGATTGCTGGAGAAAGGCCGTCAGTCTGGGGTTATCCGGGTACAGATTAATTCGCGCTATGAGGGTTGTCTGGAACTGGAAAATGCGCTGCAACAGCATTTCGGCCTGAAGCATATCCGCATTTTACCTTCTTTAGCTGATCTTAGTATCAGCAGCCGGTTGGGTATTGGCGCAGCACATCTATTGATGGCATTGATACAACCGCAGCAGCTATTGGCGGTTGGTTTTGGTGAAACCACTATGTGTGCTTTGCAGCATTTAAGTGGCTTTATTGCCTCGCAGCAGGTGCGCCTGGTGACTCTTTCCGGTGGTGTAGGTTCTTATATGACTGGGATTGGGCAGCTTGATGCGGCCTGTCAGGTCAGCATTATTCCTGCGCCGTTGCGGGCTTCCAGTGCCAAAGTTGCTGAAACATTCCGCCAGGAAAACAGTGTGCGCGATGTGATGCTGGCGGCGTGTGCGGCTGATGTTGCGGTGGTGGGGATTGGTTCGGTCAATCAACAAAAAGAAGCCACTATTTTGCGCTCTGGCTATATCAGCGAAGGTGAACAACTGATGTTTAGCCGCAAAGGCGCGGTCGGCGATATCCTCGGTTACTTTATGCAGGCCGATGGCGCGCTGGCAGCAGATATGCAAATTCACCAGGAATTAATCGGTATTTCACTGGCAGATTTGAAAAACATTCCTACGGTGATTGGTGTGGCGGGCGGGGTGGAGAAATCTGAAGCCATTGTAGCTGCGCTAAAAGGCAAGTATGTGAATGCGCTAGTGACTGATGAGTTGACGGCGCGGTCTATTATTAAACTGATTTAATTGACTATTTTTACAAGATTTAATTTATGGCAGTAGAGGACGGATTTATACACGAATTTATATAAAAACACATTGAAGCTGAGGATCGAACAATGAATCAACTCTCATCGGCTGAATATCTGATGGCTTTGGATGCAGGCACCGGCAGTGTCCGGGCGGTAATATTTGATCTTAATGGAAATCAGATAGCAGCCGGACAGGCTGAATGGCTACATTTGCCAGTACCTGATGTCCCTGGGTCGATGGAGTTTGATTTAACCACCAACTGGAAGCTGACCTGTCAATGCATCCGTCAGGCGTTGCATCAGGCCAACTTGCCAGCCAGTGCTATCCGCGCGGTTGCAGCCTGCTCAATGCGCGAGGGGATTGTGCTCTATGACCGCAGCGGTAAACCTATTTGGGCTTGTGCTAACGTGGATGCCCGAGCCAGCCGTGAAGTCAGTGAATTGAAAGAGTTGCACAATAATGGCTTTGAACTTGAAGTCTATCAGTGCTCCGGTCAAACACTGGCTTTAAGTGCGATGCCTCGATTATTGTGGCTGGCGCATTACCGCCCTGACATTTATCGTCAGGCCGGGACATTAACCATGATAAGCGACTGGTTGGCGAATATGCTCAGTGGCGAGCTGGCGGTAGACCCCTCCAATGCGGGCACGACCGGAATGCTGGATTTAGTCACGCGCAACTGGCAGCCGAACTTGCTGGAAATGGCCGGGCTACGCGCTGATATCTTATCGCCAGTCAAAGAAACCGGTACTTTGCTCGGGCATGTCACGGCAGAGGCCGCACAAGAGTGTGGTTTGTTGGCTGGAACGCCAGTAGTGATGGGCGGCGGTGACGTACAACTCGGCTGCTTAGGGTTAGGAGTGGTACAACCGGGGCAGACAGCGGTGTTGGGGGGCACTTTCTGGCAACAGGTGGTTAACTTACCCAAACCGATTACTGATCCCAATATGAATACACGCATTAACCCTCACGTCATTCCCGGCATGGTGCAAGCAGAATCCATCAGCTTCTTTACCGGCCTGACCATGCGCTGGTTCCGTGATGCATTCTGTGCCGAAGAGAAATTACTCGCCCAGCGGTTAGGGATTGATACTTATAGTTTGCTGGAAGATATGGCGGCGCGGGTGCCTGCTGGTGCTTACGGAGTGATGCCCATTTTCTCTGATGTTATGCGCTTTAAATCCTGGTATCACGCCGCACCTTCCTTTATTAACCTGTCGCTCGACCCTGAAAAATGCAACAAAGCCACTTTATTCCGTGCGTTGGAAGAGAACGCAGCAATCGTTTCGGCCTGTAACTTGGCACAAATTGCGGAATTCTCCGGTGTCAAAGCCTCGTCAGTGGTATTTGCCGGCGGCGGTTCAAAAGGCAAACTATGGAGTCAGATTCTGGCGGATGTGACGGGTATTCCGGTCCGTGTACCGGTAGTAAAAGAGGCCACCGCTTTAGGCTGTGCGATTGCAGCAGGTGTCGGGGTCGGGCTATATGAAGCACTCGATAAAACCGGAGAGCGGCTGGTGCGCTGGGAGCGAGAATACCAGCCCAATATTGAACATAAAGCGCTATATCAAGCAGCCAAAACCAACTGGCAAGCAGTGTATACCGATCAGTTGACGTTAGTAGACAGTGGGCTGACGACTTCTTTATGGAAAGCCCCCGGCCTTTAAAATTGACTGCTAATTGACTATCTTACTTGCCATTTTGAACGTGAGCAGTGCTCGCCGCCGTCACGTACTACGTGTACGCTCCGTTGGCTGTGCGCTGGTCGCGTCCAAACTGCCTGCGCCGATGACGTCAATTGGTTATATTGTTTGATAAGGGCAGACAGCCCAAATGTGAAACGGCGGGGAAACATGCCGTTGGGGTCGTAGTAACCGTCTTGCTTGTCAACCCGTCGCACACGATCAAATAAAGAATTGCCATGCAGTGAACACTTGGATAGCATTATTGCCCCTCTTTCGTTGCCGATGATGGCGCATCCTATGATGAATACATCAAATAAGACAGAATCACCTGCCGGGCAACTTTCTGCTCCTGCTCGCGTCAGTGCCGTTAATTTACCGGCCATACTGCGAGAGAAAGACAATGTTAAACGCATTTTGGTTATTAAATTACGCCATTTCGGCGATGTTCTTCTCACCACGCCTTTACTCAACACGTTAAAAGCCAACTATCCAGAGGCCAAAATCGATGTGCTGCTGTATGGTGGAACGCAAGATATGCTGCGGGAGAACAAAACGGTTAATCATGCATTTATTGTCGACCGCGGCCTAAAACATGCGGGCTTAACAGCCCAAATCAGCGGCGAAAAAGTGTTATTTAATGCATTGAAAGAGCACCATTATGATCTGATCCTCAATTTATCTGATCAATGGCGAGCCGCCGCTTATTGCCGTTTATTAAAACCGGGTTTCAGCATCGGTTTCCATTACCCAAAACGCGATACCTGGTTATGGCGCTACTGCCACTCCACCTTAGTCGATATCCCCAATGCCGCCGAACGGCACACGGTTCTCAATAATTTGGATATCCTCGCGCCGTTGCAACTGACGAATATCAGCACTGACGTCACCATGGCTTATGGCCCGCACGATATTGAGCGAGTAAAACAACTGTGCCAGCAACGTAATATTGCGGATTACATCCTGATTCAACCTTCTGCGCGCTGGAAGTTTAAAACCTGGGCCAGTGAATCATTCAGTCAACTGATAAACCACCTCACCGAACAAGGCGAAACAGTGCTGTTAACCGGCGGTAAAGACAACGCAGAACTGGACTATATCGCTGACATTATTGCTGGTTGCGCGCAGCCCGAAAAAGTTATTAATTTATCCGGCCTTTTGGCACTGCCGGAACTGGCGGTTTTGATAGATAACGCTAAGTTATTTATTGGTGTAGATTCCGTGGCAATGCATATGGCGGCTGCATTACAAACCCCCGCAGTGGTGCTCTTTGGCCCCAGTAATCTTAATCAATGGCACCCATGGCAGGCTCCGCACACCCTATTATGGGCGGGTCATTACCGCACATTGCCACATCCTAACGAGATAGATACTGACACTACGGATCGCTATTTGAACGCTATCCCTGTCGATGATGTCATAGATGCCGTTGACGCCTGGCGTATTCAAAGCCAGTAGTATGCTAATAATGGGCTTGTGACAGCCAATTTTGAGTCTTCCAACCAGCTTAAGCTGAGAGAATTATGATAACTCCATCGACTTCCTCGCCGGGCATATCCCCGGCTAACCCGCGTGGTGAAATGCTAAACAGTATCGCGGCATTACTGTTAGGTATCGCTTTACCCACCTCCAATCCTCTTATTAATATATCGCTGGTGTTAATTCTTATCAGCTTGATCATTAATCGTAAATCTCTGCCATTAAAACCCTTGCTGACC
This sequence comes from Yersinia sp. 22-579, assembly GCF_030433455.1. Lineage (NCBI taxonomy): Bacteria > Pseudomonadati > Pseudomonadota > Gammaproteobacteria > Enterobacterales > Yersiniaceae > Yersinia > Yersinia sp. 22-579. Next base: position 174,309 of record NZ_JAUJTZ010000009.1, read on the forward strand.
AACCCATTAGTCTATTTGCCCGCCGCCATGTTTGCGCTGTTAGCACTGTCATTATTGTTCCATCACAACAGCTACGGTCCGGAGATGGTGAGTAAAGATAAGAAATTTCTTTATGTCTTGCCGCTGGCATTGTTCTTTATTAACCAACCGCAGCGGGTGAAACTGTTTTGCCTGGGCTTCTTACTCGCCAATGCGGTGGCGTTGGTTGGGACGCTGGCTGTCGGGGTGTTACATATCCCCATTGGCCAGGTGGATCCAACAAACCCAACCATCTTTAAACTACAAATTACCCAAAACTTCTTTATGGCATTGGCAGCCATGTTATGGCTGATGCTCGCTGTCAAAAGTCCAGGCTGGAAACGCTGGGGCTACGGTTTGCTGGTGGTAGCAGCTTGTTACAGCATCCTATTCTTGGTATTGGGCCGCACCGGGTATGTGGCTCTGGTTGTTGGGTTAGGGGTATGGCTATTCTTCTCGCTAGGCAGTCGCCAACGCTGGCTCTTGGTGCTGTTGGGGGCCATTGCATTTGCGGCACTGCTGCTGATACCCAATAAAGCGACTCAGCGGATCACTCAAGGTGTGGATGAGATTAAAGTCTGCATGGCGGCCTCTGCGGATAACGTCAATGATGCATGCTCAACGTCAATGGGGCAGCGTTCTGCCTTTGCCATCGAGGCGGTTCGATTAATTAAGGAAGCGCCTATTCTGGGCCACGGTGCTGGCGGTTTTTATTATGAGAACCCGGAAATTAACTACAAGATAAACAACCCACATAATCAATATCTGTTGGAAACTATCCAATCCGGTGTTGTTGGTTTGATTATCTTTCTGGCATGGATTGTCTGTTGTTACCGTGTTATTTGGCAACAAACACCCGCGCTACGTAATGTCTTGCTGGCGGTATTGACCAGCTATATGGCGTGTAACTTCTTTAATTCATTCTTGCTGGACTCATCTGAAGGCCATCTATTTATGATTTTCGTTGCCATTCTGGCAGGGTATTCTGTGACAGGTTCTCAGCCGCGTTTGGATCAGCGGAAGACAACGTAGCGGTCACTTTGAGTGAACATCAGCGATAACGGATTAAGTCAACGGCTCCCAATGGGAGCCGTTTTTCATGGTGCTACCGTCGTTATCTTGGATTAGCTAATGATAATAGAGACTTTGAAATTAAAGATATTCTTTAATAAAACCGCGAAGATGTTTATTCAAATAGAGGGGTATTTAATGAAATGTGAGTTTTACAAACGTAATTAACCAGTTTTATTTACGTCATCTTATATAGAAAGGGAATAATGAGCTTTTGTGTGGGTGAATTCCTACATTATTATCATCGATATACTCTTTCTATTTGTCAGATATTTCAACATGAAACATCAATCTTTCTAATGTCACTATTAAGAAACCTCGCTATTTTCTTTATTTAAATTAACCAGTTACCGCAGTGTTTTATATCGAATTTCTTTATTTATTAAAAACAAAACACCAGATATTTATTTCTGCATGGTGTTAGATCCCTGTGGTTTCCGTTAGGAAAAATGTAAAAATTCAAAATTAACTTTTTAGTAACAACTGTTAATGAAATCTAAATGAATCCTAAATAAAACCAAAATAATGATTATCCTATTGCCAGTTTTATTGATTTTTTTGATAGGAATGACTACCGCGGTGGCTATAAGAAAGGTATATCACTTTATTTTATAAAAACTAAAACACCCGCTATAAAACTGGCAATTTTGGTGGAGGGGGATCGTAATTTAAAAGGCTGTTATAACGTTTGAAATGAAAAGCCAGAGAAAATTTTTCTAAGAAATGGCCTATTTTTTCACATAAAGAGTGTTGCTGTAACACATTGTATTTAAAGGTGTTTTTAATTTAATTTTCAATGGGTAATCATTAAGTCTAGACCATAAAATTATCGAGTGCAACATGGTATAAATTCTATTCTTTCTCGCGTAATTGAACCAGCGTATCTACTGGAATCATCTTAAATGACACATATAAAGAAAACAGATTTCTATGCTAATGCAGTGGCTTTTATTTAGTGAATTAAACTGGAGAGTTTTCCTCTGAATATGAAAAATGATGATTTAGATCACTATTGGAAAATTTTGATGTATGTAATAATTTTTGCAACAATTTACATATTGTAAGATTTGGTCTACTTTCCGGACATTATGCAATAGTTTTAAAGGAAGCTATGATAACTATGTATTTATATCGCTAAGTGGGTCCAGGTGAATCTGTTTGTGGGGATAAACAGAATTTACATTTAACTTAATTTATCCAACGTCATTGAGAACATCATGGCCAATTCATCTACGAATAAATTATCTTTACCGGCCCTAACTTCTTTAGTGGTCGGCTCAATGATCGGTGCCGGTATATTCTCATTACCCGCAACGTTCGGCAGGGCAACGGGTGGTTTTGGTGCACTCATTGCCTGGTGTATTGCTGGTGGTGGGATGTTAATGCTGGCTTTTGTTTTTCAAACATTAGCTCAGCGTAAACCTAATCTGGATTCCGGTGTATTCATATACGCAAAAGAGGGATTTGGTGATTATCTTGGTTTTGCATCTGCATTAGGTTTTTGGGCCGGTACCTGTATTGGTAACGTTTCTTACTTTGTCCTGATCAAATCAACATTAGGGGCGTTCTTCCCTATCTTTGGTGACGGTAATACCATTCCAGCGGTATTAGTGGCCTCCGTTATTCTATGGGGATTCCACATCCTGATATTGCGGGGGGTTAAAGAGGCTGCGGCGATTAATACCATTGCCACCTTCGCAAAAATAATTCCCATCTTCATCTTCGTCATCGTACTGATTTTTGCTTTTAAAGGTGATGTGTTCGCACTGAACTTCTGGGGCACGCCAGATGTCGTTAAGAGTGTCGATTTATCCCACCTGAATGACTACGGCTATGTTGGCCATGCGGCAGCTGTCATGCCGGTGGTAGCTGAGCCTGAGTCTTTATTCTCTCAAGTTCGTAGCACCATGTTGGTGACAGTATTTGTGTTCCTGGGGATTGAAGGCGCGAGTGTGTATTCGCGTTACGCCAAAGAACGTAGCCATGTCGGTATTGCCACGGTTCTGGGCTTTATTGGTGTGCTGTGCTTGTTGGTGCTGATAACCATGTTGTCTTACGGTGTGCTGCTGCGACCCGATCTTGCTGCATTACGTCAGCCATCAATGGCTGGGGTTCTGGAAGCCATAGTCGGGCGCTGGGGAGCCATCTTCATCAGTGTGGGTTTGATTATCTCAGTATTGGGTGCGTATTTGTCTTGGTCACTGTTGGCAGCAGAAGTGCTGTTCTCGGCGGCGAAGAGTAAAAGCATGCCAAAAATATTTGGTACCGAAAACAGCAATGCAGTGCCTTCAGCGGCGGTGTGGCTGACCAATATCTTTATTCAAGTGTTCTTAATTCTGACACTGTTTACTGATTATGCTTTCCAACTGGCCTTAGAGTTAACCAGCTCATTAACCCTGATCCCTTATCTGTTGGTGGGCGCTTACGGACTAAAACTTGCCTGGACGGGTGAAACTTACGAAACCAATGCACGTGGTCACAGAAAAGATCTCATCTTTGCTCTTATTGCCACTTTCTATTCCGCACTGATGATCTATGCCGGTGGTCTGAAATACTTGCTGCTGTCGGCCATCATTTACGGTCCAGGTACGATTTTGTATCTGATTGCCAAACGTGAGCAGCATCAGAAAGCGTTTAATACCTACGAAAGAATCCTGTTTATCGTTCTTATTGTGGCTGCGGTTGCTGCGATTTATAGCATTGCCACCGGAATCATCACCATATAATTTATTGGAGTTCTTATGTCAGATAAAGCTAAGAAAACTCACGCCAAAGCCAAATTTGGTGTTCACTCTGAAGTCGGACAGTTGCACAAAGTTATGGTCTGCGCACCAGGGCGCGCCCATAACCGCCTGACCCCCAGTAATTGTGATGAATTATTATTTGATGATGTTCTGTGGGTTGAAAGAGCCAAACGAGACCATTTTGATTTTATGACCAAAATGCGTGAACGTGGTGTTGATGTGGTGGAAATGCATAATCTGCTAGCCGAAACCGTAGCTATTCCTGCGGCCAAAAAGTGGATTCTGGATCAACAAATTGTACCAAATGAAGTGTCACTGGGTATTTTGCAAGAAACCCGCAATTATCTGGAAAGCCTGGAGCCACGTTTGTTAGCTGAAGTGCTGATTGGCGGTTTATCTACTACTGAACTCCATAAAGATGGCAAATGTGACAAAGAAGAGTTGAAGCTGATCCGCGAGGCGGTTGGCATCACGGAATATCTGCTGCCGCCGCTGCCCAATACCCTTTACACCCGCGATACCACTTGCTGGATTTATGGCGGCGTAACGCTGAATCCGCTGTATTGGCCAGCACGTCATGAAGAAACCATTCTGACCACGGCTATCTATAAATTCCATCCGGACTTTGGCGACGCCAATGTGAAGGTGTGGTGGGGCGACCCAACGCAGCATCACGGTAGCGCGACATTAGAAGGTGGCGATGTGATGCCAATTGGCAACAAAACCGTGCTCATCGGTATGAGTGAGCGCACCTCTCATCAGGCTATTACTCAGTTAGCTCAGTCACTGTTTAAAAACAGTGAAGGACAAGTTGAACGCGTGATGATTGCCGCTATGCCAAAATTGCGTGCTGCCATGCATCTGGATACCGTGTTCACTTTCTGCGACCGCGATGTGGTTACCCTTTATCCGGCGATTGTTAATCAGATTCAAACCTTCTCATTGCGCCCAGATAATGGCCCAACTGGCATTAAATTAAGCCGCGACAAAGGCACATTTGTTGAAGCGGTGGCCGGTGCATTGAACCTAAAAAAACTGCGGGTGGTTGAGACTGAAGGTAATGATTACGACACCGAGCGCCAACAGTGGGACAGCGGTAATAACATGGTTGCGCTTTCACCAGGGGTGGTGCTGGCTTACGACCGTAATACCAAAACCAACACCCAACTACGTAAAGAAGGGGTGGAAGTGATTGAGATTGTCGGTAGTGAGTTAGGTCGTGGACGTGGCGGCGGTCATTGTATGACTTGTCCTATCATCCGGGATGCCGTTGATTACTAATTCCCTTCGGCCTTGAAGCCACAGGGTTGTTAGCCGCGCGCACTTACTCGAATCACTTACTGGTCGTTGGCATTAAAATAAGTAAGTTCATCGGGATGCGTTTGCTGGCTGCCTACCTGTGGCTCCAATGACTTTGGGAACACCCTTCGGCCTTGAAGCCACAGGGTTGTTAGCTGCCGCCTACTACAACTCGAATTATTTAGGGATAGCGCGGTTGCTCTTAAAAAAATAGCTGATAGTGAGTAGCAGAGTAGCGCTATTTCGCTATTGGCTATTTGTCCGTTAACTTATCTTTATTTTTCACGCAAATAACACTACCCATTTCAGTGCTAATTGTGCTGATCTACTTTTAGGGATATTTACAGGGGGATTATTAATCACACTTTTAAAAAAACTGGTGCGTCATATGTCACAGAAAAATGGCGCAGAAAACAGATACAACAGTGTGAATAACTAATCTGCAATAACTTTGAAAATCTGACTCAACGAGATCTTATAGTGAAGATAAAAACAGTCGTTACCTTGCTATTAACGTTTCTTCTCGCTGCTTGCGACAGAACTCCCCCAGAAGTCGTGGAAAGTGTCCGTCCGGTAAAAATATTTATCGTGGAAGACAGTGGACAAAATGGGACTCGTTATTTCCCTGCGCGACTACAAGCGGGTGATGAAACTCAACTCTCCTTTAAACGTAGCGGGCAACTACAACAACTGCTGGTTCGTGAAGGTGAGCAAGTGAAAAAAGGTCAGGTAATTGCCAAGTTGAATGATACTGATCTGACTCTGCGCGTTAGGGATCGTCAGTCCACCTTTAATCTGGCACGAGATCAGTTTAATCGTTTCAATACCTTGCAAGGTCAAAGGGCTGTCTCACGCGCTGAGTTAGATGTTCGCCGCGCCGAGATGGAATCTGCTCGCGCAGCATTGGAAATTGCACAAAAAGAACTCAGTGATGCCACGATTACCGCCCCGTTCGATGGCATTATCGCCAATGTTAATGCGCGAAACCATCAGGTCATGGCCCCAGGCCAGCCGGTGGCAACTCTAAGCGCATTGGATACACTGGATGTCGTTTTCAGTGTGCCAGAACGCCTGTTTACCACCCTCGATATCAGCAACCGCAACTACAAGCCAACGGTATTACTTAATCATCTGCCGGGGCGCGAATTTGTTGCTGAATATAAAGAACATACCACCTCAACAACCTCAGCGTCCCAGACTTTCCAAGTGACACTCACCATGAAGCGCCCACCAGATATGCCATTACTTTCTGGTATCAGTGGCCGGGTCAGAATCAACTCTGGCAATTTGTCTGGTACTGACCATCCGACTATTGTAGTCCCCGTCGAAGCGGTATTTAACCCTGACAGTGCCCAGTTGAATGATGCGCGTGTTTGGGTCATTAAGAATGATGATGGCCAGATGCACGTTGAAGAACGCAACGTGCAAGTGGGTCAGTTGACAGCGAACGGCATTCAAATCACTTCTGGATTGGCAGATGGTGAGCAAATTGTCGCAGCTGGCACTGGTGAGCTTCGCCCTAATCAAGTTGTTCGGGCTTGGGTACGTGAGCGGGGTCTCTAATGAAGCTGCTTGATAATTATATCAATAATAGTACCCGTATCTGGCTAACGATTCTGTTGCTGGGTGTTGGGGGTATTATTGCCTATCTCAATATAGGCAGGTTGGAAGATCCGGCCTTTACCATCAAAACGGCAGTCGTTGTCACCCGCTATGATGGCGCGTCGGCACAACAGGTTGAAGAAGAAGTCACGTTACCGCTGGAGAATGCCATTCAGGAACTCTCTTATGTCGATGATGTCACCTCCATTTCCAGTGCGGGCTTATCGCAAATTACTATTAATATTCGTGCGCAATATGGGGCGAATGAGTTACCGCAAATCTGGGATGAATTGCGGCGTAAGATAAATGATAACAGTGTGCGGTTACCACCGGGTGCCAGTGCGCCGATGGTCAACGACGACTTCGGCGATGTGTATGGTTTCTTCTTCTCACTCACCGGTGATGGCTACAGTAATCAGGATTTACGCAACTTTGCCGAGCAATTACGGCGTGAGTTGGTACTGGTGCCGGGGGTCGGTAAAGTGGGGATTGTCGGTATCTTGCCTGAAGAAGTTCAGGTGGAGATTTCTCGCGCCCAGATGACCGCCGCAGGTATTACACCACAACAGTTATCCGACTTACTTGCTCGTCAGAATGTGGTGTCCGATGCCGGCCAACTACAGGTGGGTAGTGAGTCGATTCGCTTGCACCCAACCGGAGAATTCCAGAGTGTGCAAGAGCTGGGGAACTTACTGGTCAGCCAACCCGGTAGCCCAAAAAGCGTTTACTTACGTGACATCGCGACAGTGACACAAGGTTTTGGTCATTCACCTACCAATATTTACCGCGCTAACGGTAAGCCTGCATTGGCGCTGGGGATCTCATTCGCCCCGAACGTCAACGTGGTGAATGTGGGTAATGCGATTAAAGCTCGGCTGGCGCAGTTGGAAGGTGAACGCCCGTCAGGCATGCATATCAATGTGTTTTATGATCAGTCCCATGAAGTTGAGGGGGCGGTCAACGGCTTTATTCTTAACTTCCTGCTGGCACTGCTCATTGTTGTTGTCACGCTACTTATCTTTATGGGGGTACGCAGCGGTGTGGTGATTGCCATCTCGCTGGCACTGAACGTACTTGGCACTTTGCTCATTATGTGGCTGTTTAATATCGAGCTACAGCGAGTGTCGCTAGGGGCGCTAATTATCGCGCTAAGTATGTTGGTGGATAACGCCATTGTAGTGGTGGAAGGGATTGTGGTGGGCCGCCAGCGCGGCGAAAGTCTCTCTACGGCGATCGGCAATGTCGTGAAGCGCTCGATGATGCCGCTGTTAGGCGCGACAGTGATTGCCATTTTGGCCTTTGCCCCGATTGGCCTGTCCAACGATGCAACTGGTGAATATTGTAAATCGCTATTCCAAGTGTTGTTAATCTCGCTGATGTTGAGCTGGATTACCGCACTGACGTTGACACCGGTGTTTTCTAAGTGGGCATTTCAGAACCAAAAGCCTGCGAAGGTGGATGAGGATAAACCGGCTAAGCAACCTTATGATGGCTGGTTGTTCCGCTATTATCGGGTGGTATTGAATAAATTACTGCAATACCGAGCGGTCACTTTGGTGCTGTTGGCGGCGATGTTAGTGGCATCGGTAGTGGGTTTTGGTAACGTTCGCCAGAGCTTCTTCCCACCGTCTAACACACCTATCTTCTTTGTTGATATTTGGCTGCCGTATGGCACAGATATCGGTTATACCGAAGGAGTGGCGGATAAGGTTGAGCAGTACATCAAGCAGCAAAAAGGGGTGGCTGACACCATGGCGACAATCGGTCAGGGCGCGATGCGCTTTATGCTGACTTATAACGCCCAGCGTCATTATCCTAACTATGCGCAGGTGATGGTTCGAACCGAGCAGCTAGACCAAATACCGGGTTTGATTGATGAAATTGAAGCCTACATGCATGACGAATACCCGCAAGTTGATGCGCAGATAAAACGTATCATGTTCGGGCCGTCAAACAACAGCTCGATTGAAGCCCGCTTTATTGGCCCTGATCCCGAGGTGCTGCGTTCTTTGGCCGCTCAGGCGGAAAAAGCGATCATTGCCGATCCGATGGCTGATGGTGCAAGGCATGACTGGCAAGATCGTAGCAAAATGATCCGACCTCAATTCTCTGATTATCTGGGCCGCGAGCTGGGTGTGGATAAACGCGAGGTTGATGGCACCTTGCGCATGAGCTTTGGTGGCTTGCCGGTTGGCTTATACCGTGATGGGACGCGCCTGATGCCGATTGTGTTGCGCACACCGGATTCCGAGCGGCTCAATGCTGAACGACTCAATGATGTGATGGTCTGGAGTCAGGCACGCCAGGCCTTTATCCCGATCGATAACGTCGTGACCAGTTTTGAGACCGAGTGGGAAGATCCCCTCATCATGCGGCTGGATCGCAAACGGACATTGACGGTGCAAACTGATCCAACTCAGCAAGGGGGCGAAACCTCAGCTGAGTTATTACAGCGCATCAAGCCAGGGGTTGAGTCTATTCAATTGCCGCGCGGCTATGAACTTGAATGGGGCGGTGACTACGAAAGTACCAAAGAAGCACAACGGGGTATTTTCATCAGTTTGCCGATAGCATTCCTGATTATGTTTGTGGTGACCGTCTTGATGTTTAGCTCTGTGCGTAACGCGCTGGCTATCTGGCTGACGGTGCCATTAGCACTGATTGGTGTGACTGTGGGCTTCTTGCTCACCGGTATTCCATTTGGTTTTATGGCCTTACTGGGGCTATTGAGTCTGAGTGGGATGTTGATACGTAACGGCATTGTGCTGGTGGAAGAAATTGGCCTCCAGCGGCAGGAAAAACCGCTGCGTGATGCCATTATTGATGCTTCCACTGCGCGTTTGCGCCCTATCATGTTAACTGCATTTACCACGGTCTTGGGGCTGGCCCCGCTGCTCAGCGATGCTTTCTTCCAGAGTATGGCGGTGGTGATTATGTTCGGTCTGGGCTTTGCAACCGTACTGACCCTACTGGTGTTGCCAGTGATATATAGCTGTATGAATCCGGAACCAAAAGAAAAGGCGCATGATGAGCCTGTTAGTGAATAACTGAGAGCCTCGTGTCTGAAATAACTTAAACAGCTCCATTCTTGGGGCTGTTTTTTTGTCTTATATCAAACGATATTGATTCATCTTGATGCTCATAAAGCATTCTGTGCACTACCTCTCTTCCTGCCCCTCACCCTTCACTCATTCGTTTCACTATGAAACATCATTAACCTAACACAGTTTCATTTTGGAACGTTTTAACTGTCGATTCTCAGCCTGTTTTTTGCGCTTATAGTGGTTCCAGTTTCATCAAATTGACCCTAAAAAAAGATTCATTCTTACGTTCTCTCTTACGCTATAGGAGCAAGGTATGCTGAAAGTCATTCAATCTCCGTCTAAATATATTCAAGGTGCCAATGCACTACAATCCATTGGTGAATTTGCTAAGTTACTGGCTAATAACTACTTTATTATTGCTGATGATTTTGTGATGAAGCTAACGGCGGATGCTGTTGGTACCAGCCTGCAAGGCAGTGAGCTGGAAAATCATTTTAGCCGCTTTAACGGTGAATGTTCCCGCCACGAAATTGAGCGCTTAACAGTTGAACTGAAAAAACATAAATGTAATGGAGTGATTGGTATCGGTGGCGGTAAAACCCTCGATACAGCTAAAGCGATTGCTCACTATCAACATATCCCAGTGATTGTGGTACCGACTATCGCTTCTACCGATGCGCCAACCAGTGCTCTGTCAGTGATTTATACCGAACAGGGTGAGTTCGCCGAATATCTGATTTATCCAAAAAACCCAGACATCGTGCTGATGGACACTGCGATTATTGCCAAAGCGCCGGTACGTTTGCTTATCTCCGGTATGGGCGATGCGCTTTCTACTTACTTTGAAGCTCAGGCCTGTTTTGATGCCAAGGCCATCAGTATGGCGGGCGGTGCATCGACATTAGCCGCCGTCACTCTGGCTCGTTTGTGTTACGAAACCCTGTTGGCAGAAGGCTACAAAGCCAAACTGGCTGTCGAAGCAGGGGTTGTTACCGAAGCCGTGGAGCGCATCATCGAAGCCAATACTTATCTTAGTGGTATTGGTTTTGAAAGTAGTGGCCTGGCGGCAGCTCACGCCATTCATAATGGCTTCACTGTATTAGAAGAGTGTCATCACCTGTACCACGGTGAAAAAGTCGCTTTCGGCACCCTGACACAGCTGGTGTTACAGAATAGCAGTATGGAAGAGATCGAAACTGTACTCTCATTCTGCCAACAATTAGGTTTACCAATCACATTGGCCGAAATGGGTGTTTCACAGGATATCGAACGCAAAATTCGCGCGGTAGCTGAGGCCAGCTGTGCTGAGGGTGAAACTATTCACAATATGCCGTTTGCCGTCACAGCAGACAGTGTGTATGCCGCTATTATTGTGGCTGACCGTTTAGGCCAGGCTTTCCTCAATTAAGTGATTCGACAGACAAGTTAACTGACTGAGTATGCCGGTGTCCCTCATCATCGGCTGCTCTCTTTCCCAGGCATTCCCGTTCGCGGAGCATAAAATGAAAAAATTAATTAACAGCGTTGAGAGTGTATTGCAGGAACAAATTAAGGGGCTGGTAGAGGCCCATCCTGAGCTGAAATTGCATCAGGAACCCGTTTTTGTCACCCGCAGAGATGCGCCAGTGAAAGGAAAAGTCGCGCTGATGTCAGGTGGTGGCAGTGGCCATGAACCTATGCATTGTGGGTTTATCGGGGAAGGCATGTTGGATGGGGCTTGCCCTGGTGAGATTTTTACTTCACCCACCCCAGACCAAATGTATGAATGCGGTCAAGCCATAGATGGTGGCGAAGGCGTTCTGATGCTGATTAAAAACTACACTGGCGACATTCTTAATTTTGAAACGGCGGCAGAACTGCTGCATGGCGATGGTACCGCAGTGGCAACACTGGTGATTGACGACGATGTCGCCGTGAAAGACAGCTTGTATACCGCTGGGCGGCGGGGTGTAGCCAGCACCGTTATTATTGAAAAGTTACTCGGTGCGGCTGCGGTTCGTGGTGATTCATTGGATGAATGCGTAGCACTCGGCCAGAAAATCAACAATCAAGGGCATTCTATTGGTATCGCGCTGGGGGCTTGTACTGTGCCAGCCGCGGGTAAACCGTCCTTTACCTTGGCTGAAAACGAGATGGAATTTGGCGTAGGGATCCACGGTGAGCCCGGCATTGAGCGGCGGCCATTTACCTCGTTGAATGATACGGTGGATGCGATGTTCGATACCTTGATTGAACACGGTCACTATAAGCGCAAACTGCGTCATTGGGACAGACAAGCCGGCGACTGGTGCGAAACAGAACAAAGTAAGCAGCCACTGGCGAAAGGCGATCGAGTCATTGCTCTGGTCAATAACTTGGGGGCGACACCTCTGTCAGAATTGTATGGTGTCTGGCATCGTTTGGCCGCTTGCTGCGCTGAATTCGGTTTGACCGTCGAGCGCAAACTGATCGGCTCTTATTGCACCTCACTGGATATGCAGGGTATGTCCATCACACTGTTGAAAGTTGATGATGAGCTGTTGTCACTGTGGGATGCGCCGGTCAATACCCCTGCGCTGGTTAAAAAATAATGCATCAGGAGAAAGCTATGGGACTTACCAAACAACAAATTGTCAGTTGGTTACAGCTCTGCGCTGAGGTGTTCAGTGAACAGCGGGATTTCCTGACACAGTTGGATACCGAAATTGGTGACGGCGACCACGGCCTGAATATGAATCGCGGCTTTAATAAAGTGGTCGAAAAACTGCCCTCTTTTGCGGATAAAGACATAGGTTTTATCCTGAAAAATACCGGCATGACCCTGCTTTCAAGTGTTGGTGGTGCCAGTGGCCCCTTATTCGGAACCTTCTTTATTCGTGCGGCACAAAGTACCAATGCCAAACAGAGCCTGGATCTGCCAGCAGTCTGTCAGATGTTTAAAGATGGCGTCGAAGGGGTGGTGATGCGTGGCAAGGCTGAGCCGGGCGATAAAACCATGTGTGATGTTTGGTGGGCTGTCGTGGCACAGCTTGAACAGGCAAATCAGCAAGGCGTGCCACTGGTGGATGCTTTGCAGCAAAGTGTCGAACGTGCACAGCTTGCATTGGCGGGAACTATCACCATGCAGGCCCGCAAAGGCCGCGCCAGTTATCTTGGCGAGCGCAGCATTGGCCATCAAGACCCTGGGGCGACATCGGCGATGTTGATGATGCAGGCTCTATGGCAGGTTGCCAGCCACTAATATGGCCCAACCGATAAGGTAATCAGGAGGAAAGATGGTCAATCTCGTTGTAGTTTCTCATAGCGCGCTGCTGGCTCAGGGTGTGGCCGAACTGGCACAGCAAATGACACAAGGGGGCTGCCAGTTGGCGGTGGCCGCCGGTGTAGACGACGTGGATCATCCTATTGGCACGGATGCCATCAAAGTGATGGAAGCCATTGAATCGGTCTACTCCCCATCGGGTGTATTGGTGTTGATGGATTTAGGCAGCGCATTACTCAGTGCCGAAACCGCACTGGAGTTATTAGACCCAGAGATGGCAAGAAATGTGCAGCTCTGCGCAGCCCCACTGGTCGAAGGGACTCTGGCCGCGGTGGTGGCAGCTTCATCCGGTGCTTCACTGGCCGAGGTACGTGCTGAAGCTATGGGGGCATTGGTGGCAAAAGCGGCTCAGTTAGGTGAGGGCATTGCACCCGATGCTAACAGTGCGGTAGTGGCTAAGGCTGCTCCCGATGCACAAAGTGTCAGTTGGGTTGTCCGCAATCCTAACGGGTTACATGTCCGGCCAGCGGCCAAACTGGTTGAAGTATTAGCGCCATTTGCCGCAGATTTGTTGCTGGAAAAAAATGGTCAATGTGTGAATCCGCGTAGCCTGAATCAGCTCGCCATTTTGCAAGTACGTAAGGGAGATACCATTCGCCTGCTAGCCAGTGGTGAGCAAGCCGGAGAGGCGCTGGATGCTTTTATGCAACTGGCCCATCAGCATTTTGGTGAGTCTGTTAGCACCATCAGTGATAGTGGATTCACGGGTGTAATGGTTCCTCGTGGTACCATCACTGCACCAGTACTCCAGTGGTTACCTGCTATTCCGGTGTTCTTACCGCAAACCATTAATGCCGGGAGCGTTGCTAACGAACAATTGCGTTTGCATCAGGCTTTAGCACACACCGTGGCGGATTTGCAGCAGTTGGCGCAGCAGGCAGAACAGCAAATTAGTGCTCAGGCAGCAGCTATCTTCAATGCCCATGCCATGCTGATTGATGATGAAGAATTATATGCGTCGATGGATAAGCGGATAGAACAGCAGTTGGTGTGCGCAGAATCGGCATTACAGGATGAGTTGATGAGCATGGTAGCAGACTATCAGGCTCTGACTGACGACTATTTGCGTGTCCGCGAACTGGATATTCGCGATATTCTTAATCGTGTTTTGGGCCATTTGACCGGGTTGCCGCCAGTTCCCTTTTCAGTCGATCGTGAAATTTTACTGTTAGCGGAGGAGTTATTCCCTTCACAAATGATTGGGTTAAATCGCCAACATGTAAAAGGTATTTGTTTAAGTAGTGGGCATATCCTCTCTCACAGCGCGATTTTGGCAACAGAATTGGATATTCCGATGCTAGTGGGGGCTATGGGTTGCCTTGATGCCAGTCGCAATGGTCAAAACGCCCTATTGGATACCGCAACTGGAGTACTCAAACTCCAGTAAGCGGCGTAAGTTTTCAACACATATAACCCCCTTGAAATAGCAGCCTCAATTTAGGGCTGCTATTTGAGGAATTAAGTGACTCAGTGGCGTTAGAATCTGTTTTCTCCAGTTATAGCGTTCTGCGATTAGGGTGGCGCTTGCTTGCCTGATATCAGCTATTTCATTTTCTGTTAATTGGCATACATGGTGTATCACTTCAGCCAAATCTATAGCATCCCCCGGAATATGCAGGAACCCATCAATACCGTGTTCAACTTGTTCTCGCAGGCCACCTGAGTCGGCGGCAACTAATATCGCCCCCTGCTTTCTGGCTAACCAGCGCGACTCCATAGGAATTAATCCATTTGGCTCATTTTCGGCAGACAGAACACACACCCGCGTATTACGCCACTGAATCAGGCAGGCCATCAGTTCGCGATCAAATGAATTTATAACCGAAGCGTGTATATCAAGTTGACTGGCTAATACTGATAACTCCGGCAACACAGGATCACTGACGATAACGGCATGAATATCATCACCCAGATAACTGGCTGCCGTCAGCAATAAATCATAACGCTTATAATGCACGCCTCTGCCAAGCGTAATAGCCAGCGGTTTTTCGCGTGATATTCCGTAAGCGGATAGCGTGTCGCAAATCTCTTGTTCACTGCGTATCCGAAACCATGGATCGTTGATATTTACCCCTGCGGGAACCGGTATCATTGTTTGAGGATCAGCACCATATTGTGAAACTAAATGATCGGCCAGAAAATTGCTGATAGTACCTAGCTTGATATTAGGATCAATCTTTGCCCATTGAACAGGCAATGATTCAGCCATAAGTCTGTCAGGATTAGGTAATGGCATTTCATGATTGAATGCTGTGCCATGAGAAACATAGATGACCTTTAAATTCTCTCCTTCAACAGCAGTATGTAAGCTGACAATTAAAGGGGTAAATGAAAATGGTAACTCATGGCAAAATGCCAGGGTAATATCGTAATTCTCACTAATATCAATAATCTTTGCGGCGGCGGCAGCTGAGGATATTTTCCAGTTTTGTAAGTTACCGAGAAAAGCATCACCGTAAGGCCATAAACACGCTGTTTCATTACCCAAAGTCATGTTTGGTACCGTTGAGAATGTTCCTCCTAGTTTATGAATTTCTTTTATATAATGAGTGTGGCAATCAATATCAAAAAATGTATTGTATTTACTGTATGCAATCTCAATAAAATGCGGTTCCAGACAGATGTTATGGGTGGACAAAAAGGCTATCACCTCAGGTAGTGCCTGGATTTGTCCTCTGATATAAGAGCCGACACCCCCAACGAAAATTTGGATTCCTTCTGTAGATAAATGAATAATACCTATTCTTAGATTGTTTTTTTTATGAATGGGAAATATATTATCTTGCATATAAAACCTCGAAATTTTAACGAGAAATGTTATTGGCTACTTTGTTTCTTCGCTACCTTATAATTATTGATAAACAAAACATCCAAACCGCAATTCAAAAATAAATCAATTGCATCTTTGGGTGTTTCTACTATTGGCATACCTTTGGTATTGAGTGAAGTATTTAGCAATAGTGGTATTTTAGTCTGCTCAAAAAAAGAAGTTATCAATTTATGGAATTTTCTATTGATATCCTTTTTAACAGTTTGAACGCGAGCACTTCCATCAACATGGACGATAGAAGGGAGATCTGTTCGGTATTGTTCTTTTACATAGGCAATAAATAACATGTAGTCACTATCATGATTTAAGTGGAAATACTCTTGCACTTTTTCATGTAAAATCGCGGGTGCAAAAGGCCTAAAATCTTCCCGAAACTTCACATTGGCATTAATGTGATCTTTCATCTGCCCGCAGCGGGGATCGGCAAGAATGCTTCTGTTTCCCAACGCACGCGGCCCGAATTCAGACTCCCCTTGAAACCATGCAATGACCTGACCAGATGCAATAGAGGCGGCCGCCATGGCTTCAATATTTTCACAATAAGTGTATTCAATCTTGTCGTTGTGTTTTTCAAGTTCAGTTATTACGCTAATATCATTATAGTTCTTACCAAAAAACGGCGAACCAGTATGTTTGACTCGTTCTTTTTTAAGGACCTCCAGCCAACCATAATAACAACATCCGATGGAAAGCCCATTGTCACCTGCCGCAGGTTGAATATATAAGTTATCAAAATCACACCCATTAATAAGTTTTTCATTCGCAGTGGCATTTAACGCAACCCCTCCGGCATAAGCGAAGTTTTTCATAGGATGAAGTTGGTAATAATAGTTAAACAGGTAGAATAAAGCTTCTTCAAGTTTGGTTTGTGCCCAATAGGCCAGGTCTGCATAATATTGGAAGTTATTTTTAAAGTGTGCTGGGTGAGTATTTAGTAATGGATCGATATTTATCCACCAGTCATTACGTAATATTATTTTTCCTGAATTGAAAAAGAACGGTTGCCAATTGATAGCATTTTCTCTGCCATAGGGAGCCAGGCCCATTAATTTACCCGCACAGTCAAGTTCACCAAAAATATATAAGGCAATTCCCTCATAAAATTCACCGATAGAATTTTCTATTTCCCATGTTGAAACGGGATAGATTTCTCTATCCTTCCGATTAACCCAGCGGGAAAAGTCTTTAAAAACTGGCAGCATTTTGCCATCTTGATATACATAGTAACTGCATGTTTCCCAATAACGGTAACGATTATTATAATGAATATTATCAGTGCCATAGATATCCCCATTAATATCATTACAGCTATCTATGCTACCACCATGTCCATCAATAACTACAACCCCCATATCATCAAAAGGAGATGTCCCTATTGCACTATAAGCATGGGCCAAGTGATGTGAAAGGGTCACAACAGGCACCATAGGAGGCAGAATCCTATTCTTCCGATATTCTAATTGCTCGCTAAAGATAGGGTTATGAGAATTTTGCTCTACGATTAATGTCAGGTCATTATATGTAATACCCGCAGCATCTAAACAGTATTGAATGGTGGTATTATCATTAAAACCATCATGCTTGACTCTTGATATTCTTTCCTTTTCTATTGCAAATATAATTTCTCCGTCTTTCATTAGACAGGTTGAACCATCATGGGATAGGGCAGTGCCAAGAATATAAATAGGTTTATGCATAATTAATATCCTTATCAATTACAATATTGTCAGTTAAGTATATAAGCGAGCCGCCGAGATAGTGCGAGTGTTGTTAATGATGGATTAGCAGCACCGGGGCGCGGAAATGTACTAGGGCCGATAGCAAATAGATTATTTATTTGATTGAATTCATGATTGTCATTTAATATTTCACCTAAGGGTAATGTGCTACCTTCATGATTTTCTGTTCCCAGAGGACTAATCCATGTTATTGGGACATTGTAATTGACTATTCGCAATGGCGATCTTATTTGCTGGTGGACCTCTCCCATTGTACGAGCATGGATAATAAACCCTGTTTGAAAATCTAAAGGCTCGAATGGGATTTTTGCATTACTACATACTTCACGCCAGAATATATCTAATTCATGTTTCTCTTTTTTAATCAGGATATTATCTGCATCCCCCAAATCACATGAAATGGATAATGGCATGGTTTCACCATTCGTTGCTATGCTGATGTTTGCATGAACAGAAGGGATTTGTTCACCCATCGTCCATGCTTCTAATTCAATTCCAAGATCTGATTTGTTGATAGTAAAAAACAAATTAAAACGCTCACCACTTAAGCTAGGGCTAAAAAATATAGTGTCGGGATGACTCTCAATTAATTTATCGAGTTTATCTGGGACTTTATCATGCTCAATGGTGACATTAAATCCTTGAACTATATGATCAACAAGGCCCGTTAGTTTTTTCTCTATCAAAATCCCCGAATCATAAAGCGCTTGAGTAGCTAAACGTGAGTTTTCAATTGTCCCTAAAGCAAGCACGCATTTATCTGCCAATACATGATGTATCTCATTAGATGCTATGTCTCTTAACTTAGCGCCGATACATTTTCTATTTGCAATAATAAGCGCGACAGCTTCATACCCGGAAATAATAAGTGGGGATTCTCTAAGTTTATTATCTTGCTTCCAATAGGATAGGGGGGAATAGGCTTCCCAGCGCTCAGCTTCTCCTAGTGTTCGAATGGCCTGCGGGGCGATATTGAATTCAAAATTAGCAAATTTAAAGCGATAGTTTGTATCATAGCTCTTTTCTGCCCAAGCTAATATGTCTGACTGCACCTGTGTATAAAGGGATGGGCCATCTAACCACTTCTCGCTGAGGTCGCTGGCAATTTTTTCTGGCCAATACTTAAGAATTTCGGACTCAATTGGCAAAATAACGCCATGCCAATAAAGTGACCTGCCGCCCACTCTGCGCCGCAAGCATGTTCCTTTCGAATAATGTGGCTCACTTAAAGATTGCCACGAGCGGTAAGCATATTTATCAGAGTCCTCATTCTTCCAGAATTCATCCGCTCGTTGAAAATCTTCCCCTGCATTTATATGATTACAATCATCAGCTGGCCCCGCTTCTATAATAGCAATATTTTCTACTTCTCTATTATTTAAATGTTTTGCTAACTCTAAACCTGACATCCCTCCAGCCAATATTAGAATATCAATTTTTTCAGGGGTTTTTGCTGAATTTTTCGATGTTGCCGATGCAGTAATATTCATTATGTAACCTCTAAACAGTGATGTTTACTTAAAAACTAATGGTTTTATGTTGGAATCGTGCGACTCTCGTCTTAATTGATGTATAAAATCTTCCCATGGGCTTATAGGGAATTTTGATTGAGTCAGAAGCTTATTACTGACAAGCTGCATTTTTATTTCTATCTCACCTGCAGCACGCATGCGCATCCATTCAAATAGCTGTTGTGCAGTATCTCTGGGGAAGCCTGGATCAACTTTTATATGATAGTATTCGGAACCATAAAACTCAGTAAACGCAGAGTATTCTGTTACGGCACATGGGATAGTATAAATCGCAGCTAGCGCTGGTCCTAAACCGACGCTTTCAACATTTTTTACATTCGGCGTAAACAAAACAGCACCTGATAAAGCATGGCAAATGGTGAGCAAGTCAATTTCGTCCAAACACCATTTATTATATTTATTTCTATAAGTTTGAAGCGGGACTTCATCCAGAAAAATGATATCCTTATCAAGATGTAATACATTCACCTGCTCTTTTAGATAAGTTGCATACTCAGGGTCTTCATTCATACTCCCGAAGATAAGTAACTTAGGAAGACATAAACTTTTTTCTTTATAAATATCAAGTAATGAATTGAAGATATCAATTGATATTTCGAGACCTTTAACTCTAAATACCCGGACAGGTGCGATAATAACCGTCGAATCTGCGGAGATATTATGTTGGTTTAAAAATTCACTATGAAGATTATTAAAACTAGATTCATCTATAGAAGGCAATATATTCGGGATGAATTTTGCCACTAGTTCTGTTGGGTAATATCGACATTCATCTGCCAGAGATTCAGATGCGACTATCCATTTAGTATAGCTATTATCTTGTGGTACTGGAGTTAGTATGTTGGGAAATTTTGGATATAACCTTTCGGCATTCTCATAAATAGCATAGCTACCAAAAAGATCATGATCCCAGAATATGACACCACCGTATCTTTTCTTTTCCCAATATCTTTTTGCGGCATTATGAATAGCCTGAGTAACGGGTACGGCATCAGACAGTGTCATGTTTAAACAGAAAAGCCAGTCAATATCATTATCCTCAAGCCAACTAATAAAATAATTTTGATATTGTTCCGATATTAAAGATATATCTTTCTGGATATTTTTTATTTCTTCGTGTGTTAACTGGTCATATTTGGCTATTTTATTTCTTATGTTAGTAAAATCATTACCATAGTCTTCATTACACATTGAATACTGATGAATAGAACTTACTTTCATCCAGGTAGGATAGTGTGACTCTGGGTTCCCATGAGGAAAGAAATTAACCTTATCTGGCCGCCATGAAAATCCTAGGTCTGCGGGTATTTCATAAGTGATTATATTGTTTTTTATTGCCATTTCAGCAACATTTCTAAATATGGTTAATAGACCACTGGTTGGGAGACCATCACCTGATATAATCGCCCACTTCATTTTCTTCATTATTTATCTCCTGATATTAACTGTTTAATTGAATTGACTTTACTGATAAAATATTAATTAAAGAGAAAATTAATATGCAACAAATTAATATGGCAATAAAAGCTGTTCTCAGTGAAGTAAAATCTGCTAATATGCCGATTAATGGTGGTGAGATAAGCAAACCAATTCTTGACATCCATGTTGCAAAAGTAATTCCACTGGTTGCATTTATATTAGGTAACTGGCCAATAAAGGATATCGTTAGCGGGAATATCACGGATATTCCTAACCCAATGAGAGAGAAGCCTAATATTGTAAAAATAATAGAGTGACCGGATATTATTAATATGATTCCTATCATGGATAACACCACTCCATATTTTAATGTTATGAATCCTCCAAACTTATTTGTGTAGTAGTCACCAAATATACGACCAATAACCATGCATATTTGGCAGAAGAGATAAGGTAAACCAGAAATTACTAATGAAACATCGTAATTATCCTTCATGTATATTGCACCCCAGATACTGGCTGTTTCTTCTATGCTACATGTAAAGATCAGTACAGTTAAGGCTATAATATAAACTTGAGTCTCTAATAATCCTATCTTGTTTTTATGTTTATCAGGTAAGTGAAAATTAATTTCCGTATTAACTTTTTGAAATAATAGAATGTAAATAACTAATGCCATTAAATTAATAGTGAGTAATGTAAGGTTGAATTCTTCCATTGAAAACCCGAGTCCAATCGCCATGACAGCAACCAGCCCGCCCCATATTGTGCCGATACTGCTTATACCATGAAGCCGATTAATCAAACTAAACCCATATGACTTTTGTATATTAAGGGCTTGTACATTAATACAAGTATCTCCCCATGAGTCAAAAACACCGAATAGGAAAAGTAATAACGTTATTTCATACCACGACGACGAGAAAGCGACTGTTGATATAGTAATAATTAAAAATAAGAATGTTATATTTGTTGCCCAATATAGCCCAATGAAATTTATAAACTTTTTTGAAAATAATCCGAAGATTATCGATCCCGCTGGAATAGCTGATATCATTATTCCAACCATATAATTACTGAGGTTGAATTTTTCTTTTAAATCTGGAATCCATGGAACCAAACTAGCATAGGCAATACCGTGAATAAAAAAAAGTGCTGATAATATGATACTTTGTTTTTTTTGCATTTTTTTATAATCATTAAATTAATTTAATATGGGTTAATTGTTAAGATATATAATTAAAGTCAAATCCTAATATATTTCTATATCCTGACTTTATTGATGGTTCCTTTAATTTTATAGGTGTAACTTGATGCCAAATAGATGAGTTTTTATCTATGTGGAATAGACCCTCACCGCACTCTAATGTGTGTGATTTAATGAGTTCATCTTTTTCAAGGCAATAGAGTTTGCTCGTACCTCCTTCAATGTTATATTTATCAATAACTAATGCAGATACAATATAGTCACTCCCATCTTGATGTAGACCTTCTGGCGAATTTGAGACCTGATGTGTTGAGCCATCTATAATTAAAGATATTTGATGGCAAGTGACCCCGATTTTTTTGATTTTTCTTTTAGGTTCACATTCACACAACATTTCGATGAATTTTTTAATGAGTATCTTCAAAATAGCCGAATTTGCAGTGGCTCGATCCATCGGAGGAAAATGGCGTATTAATTGCCTTAAATCTAACTGATGGTCGGCATTCTGGGTAAAGTTGGTTAATGTAGGGAAATCTATATGATTAATACTCCATTTGTTATCAATATATTCGGCAGTGAATTGGCTCACCCCTCTCTTTCTAAAAGGTTTATAGGAATAAAATATTTTTTTATCAGGTACAGATAATGTGGATATTAGGGATTGAATACCTTTAGGTACCAAATTGTCATCAAGATAGCATTGTGCCTCCTGTAAAATTAATTTTCTATCCGCAAAACGTTTACTGATAAGAAACCTTAATTGAGAAAACTTTATATCATTAGTGTCCCATGCTAATTTTTTAAATGATAGTTCATTTTTAATTGTTCTTATATTTACACCAAATTCATTTATATTGAATTGAATTATTTTATATTTAATAGACATAGATATCCTATTCATCAAATTATTATTTATGCGTTATTTATATTAATTTAAGTAAATGATACAAAATTACATATATTAATTAAAGCGTTCCAGAATAGTGTATTTAGTTTGATTTTTTATTTCTCTGTTTTTATATCTCAAAGATCTCTCTTCAGCAAGCTTTTATAAATAGGTGCCAGTATGTATGTTTTTCAAACTATATATTATTGATGTATTTTTATGAGTAATTTTATAGTGACATATTAGGTAATTAACATTTATAGATAACAGAATCGATTTATTTATCTTTGTTATTGATTTCGCCCTTAATGTTTCGAGATCAGTTAAAGGACATTAATCCTCCATTTCATGATCTAAAATACAATATCAAAAATGTGATCCGTGTAAATGGAATGGTGTTTCATTTTGTGTATTGTATTATTAATGCCAAATGACACTTTCTATTATTTATAGTCACGCAGCGTGATTTTACTTGGGTGGCTATGAGTTACTGAGGATCTCGAAATGCCGATTAATTTATTGGGTAAAACGCTATTGTTAGGATTGATGTCGTTTGTTGTATTGGGGACGGTAAATGCTGCGCAGTATAATGCGGTCGTTTCTACCACTCCTCAGGGAGACGAGTTTTCCTCGATTAATGCTGCATTGAAGTCAGCTCCGATGGATGACACTCCTTTTATTATCTTCCTGAAAAATGGAGTTTATACTGAAAGGCTCGAGGTGACCCGTAGTCATGTCACCCTCAAAGGAGAGAATCGTGATGGCACGGTGATCGGTGCCAATACTGCGGCAGGAATGCTCAATCCACAAGGTGAAAAATGGGGAACTTCCGGCAGCAGTACTGTGCTGGTTAATGCTCCGAACTTTACAGCCGAAAATCTGACTATTCGTAATGATTTTGACTTTCCAGCCAATAAAAAGAAAGCGGATACTGACCCAACAAAATTAAAAGATACTCAAGCGGTGGCACTATTATTAGCCGAAAATAGTGATAAAGCGCGTTTCAAGGCCGTGAAACTTGAAGGTTACCAGGATACGCTTTATAGCAAAACCGGCAGCCGGAGTTATTTCACCGACTGTGAAATTAGTGGTCATGTTGATTTTATTTTTGGCTCAGGAATCACGGTGTTTGATAATTGTACTATCGTGGCGCGTGATCGAAGTGATATTGAGCCGCCTTATGGCTATATCTCCGCCCCGAGTACATTAACGACCTCGCCTTATGGTTTGATATTTATTAACAGCCGATTGACCAAAGAGCCAGGTGTTCCCGCTAATAGTTTTGCATTAGGGCGTCCATGGCACCCGACAACTACTTTTGCGGATGGCCGTTATGCCGATCCGGCGGCAATTGGTCAGGCGGTATTTATCAATACGACGATGGATGATCATATTTACGGTTGGGATAAAATGTCTGGTAAAGATAAGCAAGGCGAGAAAATTTGGTTCTATCCGCAAGATTCACGTTTCTTTGAGGCGAATAGTCAGGGGCCGGGAGCAGCAATTAATGAGGGACGCCGCCAGTTATCTGCGGAGCAACTTAAAGCATTCACGTTACCTATGATTTTCCCTGACTGGGCAGTCCATTGAAACTAAAATGGCAGGGACTCGCCACCCTTGAATTGGTGGATATCCAGCCGATGGAGTTTCACTTTTCGCCATAATGTGGTGCGGCCGATCCCCAATAAGGTCGCCATTTCATTCAGTTGCCCCTGGCAGACCAATGCGGCACGAATAATGGCCTGCCTTTCTAATTCTTGTAGTGATAAGACTGGCCGAGGTTGTGGCATATCCGGTTCTAATAGCAATCTTTCACCTAGCAGGTGCTCCGGCAAATCATTGAGATTGATACGGTTGTTGCGACAGGCCATCGCGGCCCGCTCAACCACACTTTTTAGTTCCTGATCATTACCCGGCCAAGGGTATTGGCATAACTGGCGAATGACACTTTCGTCTGGCTGATATTGGCAGTGAAAATGTTGCCCAAGGCTGGTCAGCGTATGCTGAACCAGTAGTGGAATATCTTGCTGGCGTTGGCGCAGCGGCGGGATATGTAGCTCAAAAGATTGCAAGGTATAGAATAGTTGACGACGAAAGCGGCCTTGTTTTACTAACAAGGGCAGGTCTGCACCGGTGGCGGTAATGATCCGTACATCCACTGGTATCACTCGATTAGAGTTTACCCGCATCACCATGCCGGTTTTGACAATTTGCAGCAACGCGGATTGCATTTCTGGCGACAAGTATTCGACTTGCTCCAAATATAAGGTGCCGCCGTTGGCTAATTCGAATTTGCTGGGCTGTCCAGATTCACCTTCACTGGCATCACTACCCAGGAATTCCCGCGCCATAATATTTTGCGGTAATGCCTGACAATTCAATACGATATAGGGGCCAGCTGCTCGATTGCTGGCATTATGAATGGCCTGCCCCAATTGTTGCTTACCCACACCTTCTTCCCCATGCAGTAAAATGGGGTGTCTACCTTTAGCTGCTTGTTTGCCATAACGAATTAAGCGGCGCATTTCCAGTGATGCCACTGGCATATCGTCAAAGGTATAACTGGCTCGCCCTAATTGGTTGTTAACCATTTGTCGCAGTAATTCTTGTGGATGCAGAAGGGCAATAAATCCACAACGATCGCCATCTGGAATAGGTTTGAGAGTCAACAAAGCAGGAATAAATTGTTGTTGATTTTCAAAAGTGACTTCCACATGGCTGAGGGGGGTACGCTGCAAAATAGCATGGGTCAGCACAGCGGGTAGGGTGAGCAAATCAGTGACTGGCTTACCGAGACTGTTGGTTTCATTGAGCTGCAAGATGGCTGCTGCCCGGCGATTAAGGTACAACAAACAACCGCGTTGGTCCCAGGCCATTACGCCATCTTCAACGCCATCCAACAGGGCGTTGAGTTCGTTCAGATGACGGTTGGTTTCGGCCAATAAAGTATCGGCATGAAGGTAATTCCCAATTTCTCGGGCAATCGCCAGTGTCAGCGGCAAGTCACTGGCGGCGTTATCAACCAGTAAACTCCCCAGAACAATTACGGCCCGTTGGCGGCCACTGTTGTCATACACTGGCGTGGCGCAGAAGTGCCATGGGTGTAGGGCCTGTTTGAAGTGCTGCTGGCCGCTGACCTGTATCGGATGCCCTTCGGCTATTGCCAGGGCGGGGGCATTGGTGCCGATTAATCCTTCAGCCCAATAGCTGCCACAATCAATACCTAACGCTTTTAACTGACTCATGGTCTGCGGATGACCGCATTGCCACAGGGTACAGCCGCTTTCATCAAGAATGAGTAGAACACAGTGGCGCGATTCCATGTATTCATAGGCATCTTCCAGTGCGGCCTGGCCTAATACCAATAAATCGTTTTTTCGCTGACAAATTGACTGGAAAGTTGCCCCTGCTGCGCGATGTGGTGCACGCCATTGCTGGGCTTGCATCAGTTTTTGGCAGCGCTGCCACGAACCGATTAGCGCCGGAGTGGCAACTGGCTCAGTGTTGCTCATTGAGTGCCTTGGAACCCGGATGTCGCCAATGGATTTGGCCCGGCAGAATCAGTTGATTTTGCGCCAAAGGTGTTTCGGCGATCAGGGCGGTGATCATCTCAAAGCTATGGCGTGCCAACCCTTGGCAATCCTGTGCAATGGTATCTATTTTTAAGGGCAAGCAATCAAACAGGTAATGGTCATCAAAGCTACAAAGATGAATATCACTGTCCATTAATTGATGCTGATTGAGATAGCGTAATACCCCTTCCAGCAGGCCACAGGCAGCGGTAAATACTGCTTTGGGTGGGCGGCCTAATTGCGCGCAAAGCTGGGCAATCATTTCATAACCGGAGCTGGGCAAGTAATGGCCATTTAGGATCCATTCGGGGCGGCATTCGACCCCAGCTTGTTGTAGCCCTTGCTGGAAACCCGACAAACGGTCACGCGTCGGCGAGATCCGTGGCTGACCGCCGAGAAAGTAAAATTCATCTGGATGTTGGCGAGCCACATTTTCAACCAATGCACAGGTAGAGGCGATGGAGTCGGTAATCACCAGCGGTAATGCCGATTCACCAATCAATCTATCCATCTGCACCACTGGCAGGCGAGCATTAATTTTTTGATATTCGCCATCATTGAGCTGGCTGGAAGCGACAATCAGGCCATCAACCTGGCGCTGTACCAAACTGTTTACCGCCATCATTTCCTGGCCGGGATTCTCGTCGGTACAGGCAATAAGCAACTGTAACCCTGCCTCACGACATAACATCTCCAGCTCTCGCGAAATAAGCGCAAAGCCGTGGTTGGTCATCTCTGGCACCACCAACCCTATGGTGTGACTGCGGGTTGAGCGCAGCGAACGGGCGTGGAAACTGGGCTGATAGTTATGTTCGCTGGCCAGCGCAATAATACGATCCCGCGTTTCATCTGAAACACGATATTCCTTACTACGTCCATTGAGCACCAGACTGGTAGTCGATTTCGACACACCAGCCAGTTTGGCAATATCGTTGATGGTAATACGTTTATTGTTTTTCACAGATTAATGTTGTTCGCCCAGTGAATCTGTCGCCTTGAAAGATAGTTCATTCTAACATGGGCGAAGACAACAGCCAGTGTTGCACTCGCAGTTCAGCACTTCCCGCAAAAATGGCTTGTGGCGGTACTGGTGGGAAGTAACTCGACGTCATCACCGCTTCCCCCTGATTGATAAAAATCTCTATGCTGCAACGATCGCAAAGTAACTGTAATTGTTGCAATTGACCGCGCCAGTAACGGAATTCTCGCAATCCGGTGCGCAGATTATTACGACTTAAAATCAAGCGCGCACCATCCCATTCCAACAGCAGAGTATTGCCCAATTCGAGGGTGAAAGGCGCACTGACGTCGATTATCATTTCGGCACTACCGATTGCAAGAGCAGGGGCTTCTTGGGCACGGCCTTGCCACTGCGTATGTTCACACCGCAGCGCGGCTAACTCGCGGGCCGGTTGCTGAATCAGTTTGTCGCCATTAAGACTCAACTCGCGCGGGCAAGTCATGGTGTGGATCCAGCCATATTCCACTGTCGGTTGGTAAAACTCATCTTCATCTGGAAGACCCATCCAGCCGAATAATAAGCGACGGCCATCTGCGGCCAGCGTGGTTTGCGGCGCGTAAAACTCAAAGCCAGCGTCCAACTCGTGGAATGCCTGGTGATTGAAGGTGGCGTTGGTATAATCTAATTTGCCCAGTAAATAGCCTACCTGAAAGGTATTACGATAGCGTTCAGCTTCGGCTGGTATACCCTGTGGGCAGAACATCAAAACGTCTTTATCTGCCAGGGTAAACAGGTCGGGGCATTCCCACATATAGCCAAAAGGCCCAAGCCCCCCCAGACCAGAGCCAGCTATCTCACCCAGATTATGCCATTCGCGTAAATCACCAGAGCGCAGCAGTAGCACCTTGCCTTGTAGTTGTTTGTCCTGAGCGCCTAACACCATGTACCACTGGCCGTCGTGCTGCCAGACTTTCGGGTCACGCACATGTCCGGTATAGCCAGCGGGCAATGGGAGCACTGGCCCTAACTTGTCGAACTCGCCCCGTTCATTTTCCTGTGCCAAACATTGGAATGCGGTACGGGAGCCATCGGGGTATTTCACATTTCCGGTGTAAATCAGGGTGATAATGTCATCAGCAATTACCGCCGAACCGGAGTAACAACCATGACTTTCATAGGCTTCGCTCGGCACCAACGCCACGGGTTGATGCTCCCAATGCACTAAGTCAGTGCTGCGCCAGTGGCCCCAATATTTACTGCCGTGGCGGCAATCCAGCGGATTCCATTGATAAAACAGATGATAATAGCCAGCATGATAAATAAACCCATTAGGATCATTCAGCAACCCGACACAGGGAGCTAAGTGCCAGCCCGGCCGGTGTGGGTCTTGTAATGCGCGGCCCTGACCGCGCATTACTGCCAGCGTAAGATGTTTAAGCAAACTGGCTTCTTGCATTATTCGCTGTCCGTTTTGTATTTAAGTAGCAAGGAAATAATAAACGCAGCACCAAAGGCAATCACCAAGCCAATCAGATAGTTAACAATCGAATTGCCTTGCACGATGGCGATGCCGGGGATACCGGTCAAACCCACCGCGGTCATATTGACATGATTGGCCACCACCCATGCGCCACCGAGTGCTCCTCCCGCCAGTGCTGCCAGGAAGGGTTTGATAAAGCGTAGGTTAATCCCGAAAATAGCCGCTTCAGTTATCCCCAGCATGGCGGAAAATGCCGAGGGGATTACAATGGCTTTAATTTTGGCATCGCGGGTTTTAAAGTAGACCGCCAGACAAGCCCCACCTTGTGCAACATTCGCCATCGACCAGATGGGCAGCAGGAAGTTAACGCCAATATTGGGATTACCCAATAAACCAGCTTCGATTGCATGGAAACTATGGTGAATACCGGTTATCACGATAACGGAATATAGCCCACCAAATAACAATCCAGCCAGCCAACCGGCATGGGTAATCAGGGTACTGAGTACCAGTGAAATGCCATCACCCAGCACGCGTCCGGCAGGGCCAATAAATAGCAGCGCAACAAATCCGGTAATAATGACGGTTAAAAATGGCGTGAGGATCAAATCCAGCGCATCAGGGATAATCTTGCGTAGGCGCTTTTCCAATATACTCATAAACCACACAGCTAGCAGGACGGGGAATACCGTGCCCTGATAGCCAATCATCGCCACCTCCATCCCGAAGAAGTTCATGGTGTGGAAACCACCCGCCACTCCCCAGGCATTGGTCAGTGCCGGATGGGTCAGAATGCCGCCCAGCGTGGCTCCCAGATAGGGGTTACCGCCAAACTCTTTGGCTGCGGTAAAACCAATCAAAATCGGCAAAATAATAAAAGCAGCGGAGCTGAACATATCCAACATGATAAATAGTGCGCTGTTGGCATCGGCCCAGCCATAGGTTTTCACCATGCCGAGCAAACCCATCAACAAACCGGAGGCCACAATCGCCGGAATGATTGGCACAAAAATATTAGAAAGCAGCCGGGCAATGCGCTGGAATGGATTTAGCTTACGGGCAGCCGCATCGGCCGCTTCTGATTTAGTGGATTCGCTAATTCCCGCCACTTTAATAAATTCGGCGTAAACTTTATTCACCAGCCCGGTGCCGAAAATAATCTGCAATTGCCCTGCATTACTAAAACAGCCTTTAACGCCTTCGACTTTCTCTACCGCTGATTTTTGTACCAGCGAGTCATCAGCCAATACCAAACGCAGGCGTGTCGCGCAGTGCGCTGCGCTGACAATATTGTCTTTACCGCCGAGCAATGGGAGTAGAGCCTTTGCGGTCTCATTAATATTCATTATGTCCCTCGCATACAAATTAGGTTACCCGCCGTGGCAGCCAATCCCCTGCCGACGGCGGGGAATGATCAGAACCAGGTTTCCATCTGGATACCAAAGTTCCATTGACCGCCGGCGGCAAAATCATTTTTACCGAAGGCATCATCCTTGGCGTAGTTATCCAGATCTTGACTCCAATCCATGTAGGTCGCGAAGACGCGTATTTCTGGGCGACTGAAGAAGTTGCTGATATCGCCTGCTTTAAAGGTCGGAGCAAAGGTCAGTTTATAGAAACCGCCGCTGACTTTGTGATAATCCTTATACCCTTGCGGGTCGAGATTCATATATTGATAACTACCTTCATACGCCAAAGCAAAGTTTTCGGTTATTTCCTGAATCAGGCGGGCATTAAAGGTCACCCACTTATAACTATCGCCCTCGACATATCGGTCTTTGCTTTGCTGTGCCAATATTGCGGGTGCCAGGCTCCAGTTTTTGCTCAGCGCGGTGGTGCCGTAAGAAGCCAGACGCCAGGTATCTGCACCGCTGGTCAAGTTACCATCGGAGCCAATAGATTTCACTTCAGCTCCCAGGCCGTGGCCATATAACAAGGCTGTTTTAGACGTCCCCTCACGTAGCCCATAGAAGCTGTCGCCGTGGTAGGCCACCATGCTGTGAATACCTTTATCTGCTGCATTGGTATTCACGGTTTCGCCGCTATTTTGGCGTGCCTCGTTATCTTTGGCGCGCAGGCCACTCAGCATCCACTGGAATGAGCCGTTATTATGGGTGGATACATAGTTATTGGTGGTGAAAATATAGCTTTGAATATCGCTGTTAACATTCTCTATTTCGCCGTAATTACGGCCATAGAGGGAGAAGTTACTCTTCAGGTTATCAGTCCATTTGATGTCATAAATACCGCCACCGGTACCGGCCAGGAATACCACGTCGGAATCCAGCCAATGAATATCAAAGTTATCGCGATCAAAGCGCTTACCGGCCCACAGGGTACTGTCTTTGAAAATACCATTAAAGGTGGGTAGGGTACCCAATTCGACGAAAGCCTGACGCACATTCAGGTCACTGCTGTCAGCTGTCCAGTCGTTATAACTACGTTGACCATCAGCCAGCATCACTTTGTAGCGAGTGGTTGCGCCATTATCCAGCTGCTGTTTTTTCTCCAAATTCACTTCAACATAGGTATCGGGTTCATTACCTAAACGGCCAATTGCCCCACCAGTACTGCCTGCTGGAGAAACATAAGGGCCACCTTGAGTGCCGGTACCGGAAGAGTTCATTAACAAACCGGAGCGTGCATAACCGTGGAACTCAAAACCATTGTCGCTTGGTGTTTTGCTTTCTAATTTCTCAGTGCGTTTGGCAACTTGAACGGTTTTTTCTTCTGCTTGAAGGGTACGAGCTTCGAGTTTTTGTGCTTGTTTTTCTGCAATTTCGGCGCGGGTTTCTGCATTTTTTGCCCGTTGTTCTGCTTGCTGCAATCGCTGCTCTAAAGCATTAAGGCGGGCTTCGATATCCACATTTGATGAGGCTGCTGAGGCGGAGGTCGCTGCACAAGAAAGAATAAGTCCTATTGATACAGCAAGATAGCTTGGTTTTATCATCATTTTATATCACTCGGTATGTGATTGATTGTATTTATGCTAAACAGCTAAACCGGTTTTTCATGGCTAACATACGGGCGATCAACTGGAATTAGCAAAACATTTTGCTAACCCGATTCAGCTATTGTGATCTGCACTGCAAATTGAGTGGTGGGGTGAGGTAAGTCGCGCTATGAAAGGGATGAATCAGTCAGCGTGAAGCCGTTAAGCGCATTACCGTGAGCTGGGTGTTTAGCAAGGATAGATGAGCAAGAGAGGAAACCGGATGCCAACGCAGGGCATCCGACAGGCGGGGTCGCGGTTAGTGGCTGCGTTGCAGAAAATGCGCCAATTCCTGCGCATTCGGTAGGGCGGTCATTGCCCCTTTGGCGCTGGTAGCCAGGGCACCGCAAGCTTGCGCTTGATCGATAGCTGCACTTAAATCCTGGCTTTGTTGCCAGTTGGGTTGTTGCGACAATGCTGCCAGCAACCCGGCAACAAATGCATCTCCGGCCCCGGTGGTGTCAATCGGGGTGATTTTCCGGCTGGCATATTTTTGCAACTTTCTACGGTTATGCACCCAAACCCCCTCTGCACCCAATGTCACCAGCAATAATTTACAGGAATAGTCAGCCATAACCTGCTCCATAGCTGTCGCGATATCCTGCTGTGGGCAGATAAAATCCAGTTCTTCCCGTGACAGTTTTACCACATCGGCTAATTGCAATGCTTGTTGCAGACAGGGGAGTAGCTCTTGCGGTTGACGCCAAATATCAGCACGAATATTGGGATCAAAACTAACCCAACCTCCATCGGCTTTGATGCGGCGCATAGCCTCAAATGCGGTGCTGCGGCTGGGTTCCTGACTCAATGCAATGGAGCACAGATGGAGCCATTGGTTGGATTTAAACTCTGGTAAATCAGTATGTTGTAGGAATAAGTCAGCACTTGGCATCACCATGAATGTAAATGTGCGTTCGCCATGCTGATCCAAATCCACAACAACAGTTGAGGTTCGATGCTCCGCATCCAGCGTCATGGTACGAGTATCGACATTTTCCTGCTGCAAAACCTGCTGCATAAAACGGCCAAAGCTGTCTTGCCCAACCCGACCAATAAATGCACTTTTACCCCCCAATCTGGCAATGCCTACCGCGACATTAGCGGGTGCACCACCTGGGCATTTAAGGTAACTATTTGAATTTTCAGGAACAAGGTCGATAACAGCATCGCCCAAAACCCAAACGGTATTCTCCATGATAAACCCCTATACTCTTCAATTCTATTTGCTGCTAAAAGTAGAAGAATCGGTTTAGCAAAGCAATAAAATAATCCACAATCTGATAAAAACAGCGAATGGTATGATGAAAAAAGAATTTATCGATACGCCGCAGACAATGATTCAATTTCTCAAAAGATATGGATTATCATTAGCGTTCACTTTTTCCTAAAGGACATTTCATGCCCGGTCGCATTGTCAGCAGGTTTTTATCATTGGTCGCTTTGTGTTTAGCAATAACGGCATCATTTTCTGTTTTAGCACAGCCGATTGTGGTGACAGATGTTGCTGGCCGGCAGGTGACATTAGCTCAGCCTGCGTCACGAGTGATATTAGCGGATGCCAGGGCATTGATGGCATTGAACATTCTTCATCCACAAACACCGCTAAAAGGTATTATCGCCTGGGATAACTCACTGAAAGTGAAAGCGGCCGATCTGGTGGAGGCTTATGCTAAAAAATTCCCAGAAGTGAATAAAATCCCGATGTTTGATAACCCCTATGTCACTGATTTTAGTGTCGAACGGGCGGTATCAATGCAGCCAGACTTAATTATCTTTGATACTGGATTGCTGGCAAAACTCAAAGCCAGTGGTGTATTGGCGCAGTTGGATAAATCGGGGATTCCGGTGCTGTTTATTGATTTCCGCCAGCAGCCGTTGACCAATACGGTTCCCAGTATGCAACTGCTCGGAAAAGTGTTTAACGAAGAAAAAAATGCTGAAGATTTCATACAGTTCTATCAGCAACGACTTGCTCTGGTTCGTCAACGAGTCGCCATTCTTAAACCTGAACAGCGCCCAAGTGTTTTCATTGAACGCCACGCGGGTATGACGGGTGATGAGTGTTGTTCGACTTTTGGCAAAGGCAGCTTTGGGCAATTCATTGCCGAGGCTGGTGGGAATAACATCGGCAGCCAACTGTTCCCGGAAATGGGCGGTGAGATTAACGTCGAGCAACTCATTAGCAGCAACCCTGACTTTTATTTAATGACCGGTGCTGATTGGAGTCGAGGCCATAAGGGCTCAGTAGCCGTTCCTCTAGGCTATAACACTGATACCGCAACGACACAGGAAAAATTGACCCATCTGATGGGGCGAACCGGCATCAGTATATTGAAATCCGTACAGGATAAGAAAGTGATGGCGGTTTATCACCAGTTTTATGATAGTCCGCTTAATGTGGTCGCTGTAGAAGCTATTGCTAAATTCCTTCATCCAGAATTATTTGCCGATTTGGATCCACAGGCGGATTTGGAAATGATTCATCAAAAGTATACTGCTATAGATTATAGCGGCGTGTTTTGGGTCACTGCCCTGCGCCCTTGACGCCGCAGCGTTGTTAGTGGCACTCGTTACTCGGCCATCCCTGGCCTCACCTCGTTGAGGCCGCTGCAAGCAGCGTTCAAATCTGCTCCCAGCAGATTTGTCACCCGAATCACTTACTTATGTAAGCTCATCGGGATTAATGAGCCTCGTCCCTGAGGCTCCCCCTTCGGGCAGCATAAATGCTGTTCAAATCGGTTCCCGACCGATTTGTTATTCGTTTGCTGCCTGGCTGCAACGCCAATAGCTTTGGGCAGTCAAACAGCTGGCGCCCTTGACGCAGCAGCGTGCTGCAATAACTCACGGTAAGTTATTGCAGCATGCACTACTACACTTAACCCACTTATTCCAAATGGTTTTTATTCCCCCCTTTCTGTTTTAGAAGCAAGAAATAATTCGTCTGTTTGCGACAAAATTGATTTACTTGGGAAATGTAATCATTAAGATTAGCGTTTCCAAAAAATTACAATCAGACACAACTCCTTTCGCAATAGGCCCAAAATGTTAACGTTTTCCCGTTTGTCTCTGTTGGCCGCCTCCGTCGCGCTGGCATTACCCGCTTTTGCCGCAGAGAAATCCTCTCCGCCAGTGACTGATAACTCAGCCGAAACTAAAACGAATAAAAGTGACACACTCTCAGTGGTCGGTAACTGGCTTGATAATACGGATAACAGCACGGTTGTGTTGAATCACCCCGGCGCGCGTACTATCGTTACCCAGCAACGTATTCACGAAAAGGGTGCTCAGACAGTGGGGGATTCACTGCGTGGGATTCCTGGTGTTCAAGTGCGTGAAAGTAATGGTACGGGTGGCAGTGATATTTCGCTCAATGTCGGGGTTCGCGGCTTAACCTCTCGCTTATCTCCGCGTTCAACTATCCTGATGGACGGGATACCGCTAGCAGTAGCACCTTATGGACAGCCACAGCTATCAATGGCTCCACTTTCTATTGGTAACCTGCAATCCATCGATGTGATTCGTGGTGGCGGAGCAGTACGCTATGGGCCGCAAAACGTAGGCGGAATCATCAATTTTAATACCAAGGCTATTCCGGAAGACTTCAGTGGTGCCGTTAGCGCACAAACGCAGGGCGCTAGTCATGGCGGTTTAAAAACCTTGAGCAGCGCATCATTAGGCGGTACGGCTGATAATGGTTTTGGCGCGGCATTGCTCTATTCAGGTCTGCATGGTCAAGGGTATCGTGACAATAACGACAATACTGATATCGATGATTTCATGCTGAAAACCCGTTATCAGTTCACCGAACATGACGAATTGCAGGCCAATTTTCATTATTATGAAGCACATGCTGGCATGCCGGGTGGGTTAACCAGTGCACAATATGCCCAGAATCCTTTCCAGTCGACCCGCCCTTATGACCAGTTTGATGGGCGTCGCCGTGATATGTCATTCAAATATATCCACCAGGAAGATGATCGCCAGTTTGAGTTGCTGACATATTTCACCAAAAGTTTCCGTGGCAGCAATATTGAATCCGAAGGGGCTGGTGCCAACCTCGGTCAGAAACGCATGGTGGCTTACCCACGGAATTACACCACCTATGCCATTGAACCCAGCTATTCGCAGTTGTTTAGAATGGGTAGTAGCTCCCATGAGGTGACTGTTGGTTACCGCTATCTGAATGAAACCATGGATGAGAAAGCCTATCGCTCCCCTTGGTATAACCCTGCGACTGTGACTTCAATGCCTGCCACACCACAGTATTATCAGCACACCTCAGGTGGAACCGAAGCGCATGCTGTCTATATCGATGATGCTATCAATGTGTCTGACTGGACCATCACCCCCGGGCTACGTTATGAGAATATCCGCACCAATGTAGATGATTCTTTTGCCAATACTCGGCGTGAGCAGCACTACAGTGAGCCGCTACCTTCACTTAATGTGATGTACCATATGTCCGATGAATGGAAGCTGTTTGCCAATGCCAACACTTCCTTTGGCAGCATGCAATATTTCCAGCTCAGCAAAGGCGGTAATGGTAATGCACCGGCACCGGGCTTGACGGCTGAAAAAGCACATAGCTATGAAATCGGTACTCGTTTTGATGACACGGTAATGACCGGTGAATTGACCCTGTTCTACATTGATTTCGATAATCAGCTGCAATACATCAGCAATGATATTGGCTGGACAAATCTGGGAGCGACAACTCATGAAGGTGTGGAGTTGGCATTTAGTTATGATTTAAGTGAATTCAATTCAGCACTGAATGGGGTAAGTGTTTACTCCAGCTACACCTATACCAAAGCAACCACTAAAAGTGGTGATTTCGCCGGTAAGGACTTACCGTTCTATTCACGTCAGGTTTATACCGTGGGCACCCGTTATGAAACCGGTAATTGGGTATGGAACCTGGATAGTTATGCACAATCTCAGCAACAGTCACCGGGTTCTGGTCCGCAGTATATTACGACGGAGAGTGCCGATGGCCAGTTTGGTACTATTCCGGGATACATGGTGTGGAATACCCGCGCTGAATATAATTTCGGACCAGCCTGGTCAAATCTAACATTGGGCGCAGGGGTAAAAAACCTATTTGATCAACGCTATTTCACGCGTTCCAATGATAACAACTCCGGTAAGTATGTCGGTGAGCCACGAACCTTCTTTGTGCAGGGGTCAGTTGCCTTCTAAATTAGCCATTTAAGATAAGCCCGGTAAGTGAGTCATTTGCCGGGCTTAGGTATTCTCCCCCCGCGCGGCCTAACGAATTTTTCTGTGCGAGACTCATATCTAATATAAATGATAATCATTATTCATTATTCATTATTCATATTTCTTATGTAAATAATAACCTCTGGTTGAGTTGAGCAACAAGGCAACTTCTGGTGGGTTACCAGTGGTGTTGAAATAGGAATAATAGAGTAAAATATTATTCAAAAAACTAATTTTTTCTTAACCAGAGAATTAGAGCGATTATCTAAAATAGATGTTTTATACCAACAGATGAGCCAGTGATTTATTTTTGTATATGCAATAACACGGTTTAATAACAGTATAAAGGTGAAATGTAATACCGCAGTATTAAGCTCAACCATTTATGAGAGAATAAATAATTGAGCATAATGGTTAGTCATTTTATCAGGGTGAAGATTCAATCTTTGATAATTTATCTTCGGCAAACGCAACTTTATTCCGCCCGTCTTTTTTAGCGCGATAAAGTGCTTCATCAGCGGCTTTGAGTGAAGAGGCCAAATCATAGGATTGTAAGGGGGAAATCCCCGCACTTAACGTGACAGTTGTTGATACCTTATGATTGAAAACATGTGGAATATCAAGGTCTAAAACGCGTTGCCGGACACGTTCTGCTAACTGGCTTGCATACTCCTCACTGACATGTGTCAGCAACACTAAAAACTCTTCGCCACCATAACGCACCACGATATCCCGTGAGCGAACAGCATCACGAATGGCGGCAGCAACGCGCACTAAGGCCTGGTCTCCCATTGTATGACCATAGTTATCGTTATAGGCTTTAAAATGGTCGATATCGAGCAGCAGCACATAATGGTTGCCGGGAGACTGCGCTAATAATGTCTCAAGTTTATTCTCCAACCCACGGCGATTATATAAACTGGTTAGTGGGTCTATCATGCTTAAATCACTGAACTTTTCCCTTTCATTATAAAGACGTGCAACAAGTTTGCGGGTGAAGTCGTCACTGCGACGCAGCATCAAATGATGTAAGGAGAAACCAATCAGGGGCAACATAATCGTAAATATGATGCGGAAAATATTTTGAAAGTCGTCCAAAAAAATAACAGTGAGTGCTGCGGGGGCAGTATGTAAACAAAAGGCAAGAAAGTTATCAGACAGAGCAATTGTGCTGATAAAGAAAATGGTGAACAAGCTGAGTAATAAGTAATTATTTTCATTTGTGCCCAGGTATTCATATTTAAGAATGATTTGCCAGGCCCAGAGAATCCCCATGATAATTGAAAATAAATTCAATTTATCAACATAATTCTTCGAAATAAAAATAAAATACGCCGCAACACTAAGACTGATAACCATGATCATGACGAGCGGTAATGTCACTGCTGGCACTTCGGGAGAGGGTAATATCATACTGAAAATAGCGGACGCTGCATTAAGAAATAGAAAAAGCAGTAAAGAGAGCCGATGCTTACTTTTCAGAAGCTGATCGTAGGAGTGGCTATTCATATTCAATTCACTCTGCATAATGGCGCGCTGTCAGTAGAAAAATAAACAATATCCTCATGAAGCCTTTTTATTTAGGCATCACGATAAATAGTTCTTTAAAGTAATTATTTTTGTTTGAAGCGTTTTAACATGGCTTTAGGAATTTTCTTAATCAAAATTACCATTTTTGTTTCAGCCTGTCATCATGATGTCGATCAACTAATCAATTTACTCATCTAAATCTGATATATCGATGGTATCAATGGCACTGGGCCAGCCAAATTGCCAGCTTTCTCACAGCAACTTCATGATGCAGATTTTTTTATAGTGGTATATGATATTGGTTATCATTATCACTTGAGTGAGCCGTCACTATGATTACAGCCAGATTTTCAGCTTACCGTTCATGGGGGATAACTGGTTTATTGAGCCGTGGGATGTCCAGTGGCTGGGGGATGTTGCTGCCTTTTACTTTGCTACCGGTACTGGGGTGGGCTGATATTACTGTGGGCCAGTTGCGAGTACTGATTGTGGTCGCGATGCTGGCGACGGTAAGTATGTTATATCATGCACGGTTGCGGCACTTTCTGTTACTGCCATCTTGTCTGGCACTTTTGGCGGGTATGGTCGCAGTATTGATGCACCATTGATTTTACGTGACGGTACCGGTATGCATTAATACAATTGAGTTATAACAGAGGGGAGATGTTGATATTAGAAATCATCGTGGTGCGAAGGGAGGGACTTGAACCCTCACGTCCGTAAGAACACTAACACCTGAAGCTAGCGCGTCTACCAATTCCG